>LQAA01000099.1 GCA_001577715.1 Candidatus Adiutrix intracellularis
GTTGAACTGCTCTAAGTAGATTATCGACGCGGCTCAGGATCCATTTAGAATCATCGTTTTCTACCAAGAGATTGGATAGCCAGAGAGTTAAGCAATCGAGAAGTATCAATCCGTCTTTGTCTAGTTCAGCCAGGGTTAGATCGGGGGTCAGCGGATTTTCCAGAGTGTGCCAGGTATTTCCTCGTTCAGCTTGATGTCTTTGGATACGTTCAGCCATTTCTTCATCTAATGCTTGAGCCGTGGCTAAATAATAGTGGGGTGGTGGATATGTTTTAGCCCTAGCGAGAGCTAGACGAGTCTTACCGCTTTTAGCCCCGCCAAGGTAAAGGATCAGTTCGCTCATAGTCAAATTCCATTATTGTTAAAGATAGGGCGAAATAAAAGAATATAATTGGCTATTGGAACCTACAATGTCCCGGCTTTGGCCTAAACAGTAAGGTTCACTGCTATAACTGCTGATTCAACCTTTAGTTTCAGAGAAAAGTAGAATGCCGGCGGCCATATCTCAGGGTTTAATACTGGTTTTCCAATAGATATCGGCTATGCCGGCCGCTACATAAGCAAGATTTAAGGCTGTTGATCAGTCCGTCTAATATAGCTAGGTTCTTAAAAAATTTGACTAATAGAATACATAGTTCCATCGCTACGATTAAAGATATCATAGAGTAAATCAGTGTTCAGCCTAGCCAGACGTAGACTGGTTGTGGAGGCTACTACCAATTTTTATTTTACAAAATATTGGCCCGGAAAGTTAAAACAATATCAAGCTTCGCCACCAGCCTAATTTTAATATAATTCTCTAAGGGTTCAGAGCTAAAATGATTCCTACTAATAGAGTTCAGTCTATTCCTGTCGACTTCCACCAGAGGGATAAAAATAACAAGGAAAGAGTGATCGTAGGTAAAATTAGTGATGCCGTCAGTGGAATTAATATACTATTTGTGATTTGACTTCTGAACTTGTCTGCTTTTCCTCCTCACTGACTATAAAGTAACCGGGATAAGTTTTGACAATAATTTCGCGGATTATTTTTTTGGAGTGGAGGTCATTTTTAATGATTAGATCGACGCTATCATTAAAAGAACCCTCTAAATTTTATCCATATCCCTCCATTAATAATGATCCCTTCGGCTTTAGCGACAGCCATAGTTATCTTAAAAGATTATTTTTTTAACTATTTTATTACTCCCTTGTTAATATTTTTTTATCTTAGCATTATATTATTTATCTTACAATTAATAAAATTACCACGGGGTACAAAAAATAAACGTTCTTAGTTATTGAAGTCAAGCGGTATTTCCGAGTTTACAGCGTTAGCGTTTTTGCTACTTTGTTTTTTCGTACCTGATTTAGAATTTAATTAAGTTTAAATCGCCGCAATTAAGTACTCGAATAAAAAATTATTTCGAGAGTAAAAGGGACGGTATCGTCGAGGCTATTTTGGGACTAAAATTAGTTTTGGTTATAACCGGTAGTATTTTAAAAAATTAAGGTGATTTTGTTAAAAAGTAACTTACGATCAACGATTTTAATTTTAGCACATTATTACATTTATTTTATTGAAATATATTTGAGTTTATGTTAATCTATATTGAAATATATTTATTTTAAAAAAATTATATATCCTTGCTTTAGGAGCAAATTAAATAAGTGTAGAACAAGTGTTCAGGTCAGGATACTCATTGTTTCATATCTGAATATATGCATAGTGATAAGTTTATTTTTTCATGCAGAGTTCCTTTTTTTGGCTTACCACCATAATTCTTTAAAAATTATAAGGTCGGTCTAATTTGTAAATTCTTTTTCAAAACGTATAATTTCCTTCAGATAATTATATCTACTAGATGTTGAATTGAATTATAACTAGATAATTTAATTTAATATTTTTTAATATTCTTTCTGCCTTATATCTAATAGATACCCTGAATTCCTTTAAATAATTTGTCGATAGTTTTTTAATTGTTCTAAAAGTTAAAGAACTGCACTCCATATTTCTAGGTAATAATATTTATGCCCATCAGCTATTCCACGAAAAACTTTACAGTCTAAATTCAGCCTCATTTTTATCTGTACCCCTTTCAACCACAAGATTTTAAAAATATTTTTTGGGAGTTGAATTAGATAGCTTGTCTTTGTGTAAGCCCATTCTATACAGAGGCTAAAGAAAACATCGGTATAAATAATTGGTAGGCACTTCAATTTATAATAACTAATTTATTATATTAATCATCCCATCACCACAGATACATTAATTCGATTTTCCTTCTTGTTATGTAACCTTAAAATGAAAAATATTAACTTGTAATTTAATTTATTTTTTTATATATTTAATTTATTAATATGTAGTTTATCTAACTGATTTAAGAAGGCTGATAATATTTAGGCGGCCCTTAAAATATATTATTTATTCGATTAGGAACCTTTTCCCCATAATCATCAATTTAAGCAATGGATTGCTCCGCTGTAAAAATTAAATTTTTTAATGCATTTTTTTCAATTTTTATCCTCATATCATGGAAAATAAGAGTAGTTGCTATATGAAAATTTTTCGTTTAGTTGTTAATCTAAGTTTAGTTCTGATTGCCCTATTCACCTTGTCTTGCCAAAGTTGGCCAGGGTCCTTTCTATGGAGACCCGGTCAGCGATCTTCTGATTCCGTGCCTGCTTCGCCGAGTGATTCAACGAGCGGTGCAGCTGCTTCGCTTGGCCAGGTTGCCGGGGTAGTTCCGGCATCCACTACGGATAAGAGTAAAGTCGATAAAGAAATAGTTTACCTTAATAAACCAATAGCTTTTCCTCAGATTCGTCACCTAGGTGGAAGTCAGGGACCATTTTCAGAGAACTTAGTTGAGACCTCGGCTTTAAATCAAACTTTAGGGCCTTTGAGTTTACTAGGTTTGAGTGGGACCACAGGTGAGGTTAACAAGTTTTTCGGTGAAAGTCAGGAACCATTTTCAAAGAACTTAGTTGAGACCTCGGCTTTAAATCAAACTTTAGGACTTTTAGGTCTACCAGGTTTGAGTAGGACCACAGGTGAGGTTAACAAATTTTCAGATTATAAACGAGCGCAGACGAGTTATAATTCTAACACTGATATTTACAACCGAAACCCTTATAGTTCATATGGTCGTCAATCATCTAATTTAGTTCAGTTTAATTCTACTAACCTTAGCGAGCGCCTTTTGCAACAGGCGGTATCGGCAGGAAGTTGGGCGGTAACTTCCTGGACCGAGGGTTATTTAGGTGGTTACGGAAAGGTTCGACTTAATTTAAATCTAAATTTGGAAGGGCATGTCATCGGTTCCGGGGATTTTTTACTGCCCTTGTATGATACGAAAGATATGACGATGTTTAGCCAGTTTGGGTTACGTAGCATGGGCGCGGATCGAGTGATCGGAAACTTTGGGTTAGGTCGGCGTTTCTTTTTGAATGAAAATTTAGCCTTTGGTTATAACGGTTTTGTGGACTACGATCTTAAGCGTTCTCACAGTCGCGGAGGTATAGGTATAGAGGGTTGGTACGACTGGTTACAAGCGACGGCGAATTACTACAGACCGTTGTCTGGATGGAAGAACTCCGAAGACTACGACTCAACTATAGTTGAGGAAAGAACGTCAGAGGGCTGGGATGCTCGGTTGATTGGGTATTTACCATTTTACCGAAATCTAGCAGTGAAGACAGCTTTTGAGCAGTGGTATGGGAATAATACTAGCGCTTTTAGTCAAAATGATTATTTAAATGGTGGCACGAAAGTTTGGAGCGCAGGATTTGAATGGACTCCAGTACCGCTGTTCTCGGTAGGTTTGGATCAGCGTTACGCTAGTGAACAGTTAGAGACAAAAGTAGGCCTAACTTTTAATTATTACTTTGATATGCCGTTGGAAGATCAATTACGTTCGGAGATTGTGGCTGATCTACGGACGGTAGAGGGTTCGCGGCACGAATTTGTAAATCGTCAGTATGATATGTTATTGGAGTATCGGCTCAAAAAGGTCGAGGTTGAAGATGTAGATAAGCCAGGAGAGGGGGAAGGAGGGGGAAAAGAGGAGGAAGAAATAGTTAAATTACAATTTATAGGTAAGGAAGGCTACAAAACCTTTGTTTTTAAGTTAAAAAATAAGCTTGATGAGGTAGTGGTAGGTCAAGTTATAAATGTAAAGTTACTAGGTGAAGTAACATTCTCTTATCCAGATCACGTTACAGTAGGTGATTATACTACTAATGACCTTGGAGAGATAAGAATAAATATAACGCCACTAGTTTTGGGTCTAACTTATTTTAAAGCAGTACTGACGGTTGATAAATATAATAAAGAATTTGTTATTCCTTTGAAAGATGTATATCCGGACGACTTATTTCTTAGTACGCCGGTTTTTAACCGAGTAAATTTTATAACTGCATCACTTCCGACTGATTACAGTAGTACGGCGAAAGTAACAGCCAAATTAACTATGTCTGGGGAGGATATCCTTGCTAGTAGTTCCCCTCCGGCTGTTAAGTGGTCGGTAATTAGTTCCGAGGTAGGAGATAATGGCCAGGTGCCTCTCTGGTGGGCTAATCGAGATATATCAGCGACTAACGGGTTGACTTGGGGGGCTAATCCCAGATCAGGAGTCTTTTACAGAAACATGACTGTTGAACCCCAAGCAATGGATATGACGACTTATGGTGGTACAGCACCAGTTGGTGCGGAAGCTGAATTGACAGACATAGTAGGTTCACGGAAGGTAGTGTTGGAGGCCGAAGTAGAGTATAAAAATAAAATTTATAAGAAGACCGTGGATGTGAATTTCGGTCTAGGGCCTTTGTCTGTGTTTGGAAAATTAAATAATAATTTTGATCATCACTACTGGATGAAGTATGATGGCACTGGCCCTCCACTTAATACAGGAAAAGGTTATTTTGATGATATTGATCAAGAATTTGATTTTGTGAATTTTTGTGGTGGTACTAGACCAGAAACTAATGATTTTGTTTACGGGGGAGAGTCTAACGAATATACTGTGAAGTGGCCTAGAAGAGGTTGGTCGATCAGTGACACTTTTTGGAATAATAGCACCACTTATTATCCAAATAATTCTAAATTACCTCATGTTAAGCAACTACAGGCAGTGTCCGCAAATACTGGTCTAGGGGCTGCGGCGACGGCTGGGTGGACCAATGAATTTATATATTTGAGTTTTGTGTATTTTGCGGGCGAGCTTTCGTTTAACCGGGAACGTGGCAGAATGATGGTCTGGCTCGTGCAACTCGTGAATGGCAAAACCTCTCCTGTCTATGGTGCTTACGGCGGATATGGGGAGGTTTGTTTGCGATAATTTTTAGAATTTAGCTCGTATGGTCTAATAGCATGAATAAAGAAGAAAAGTCGGTATTAAGTACAGAACCGAAGGTTGTTTATTTTTTCCGCTAGGATTTATTCATCAACTTGTGTGAACAATCGTTATGATGATTTATAAATACGATAAAATTCTTAACGCTAAACGACTGAAGAGATTAAAAACGGACCGCTCATAATTTATAGCGGGCTACCTTGGCCAAGCCTAAAAATGCTCTTAAAGAAAAGCTAGTTATCGGAGTAATCCTCTGGGATACGGCTAGCTCTGGCTTTGTCAGAGCTTAGTTAACCCGGAACAAAAATTTGCTATTTATATGGAATGGCAGACTAGGACTATAGCTAAGACTATAATTCTGCTCTCGCTCCAACGCGATGTACTAGCAAAAATAATTATCTTTAATCTAAGAAACCATACTCTGGTTGAAACTACGAATATAGTGCTAGTTTGGTAAAAATTATTAAAAAACTTGTAAAAAGCGTAGTAAATAGCTCAAGTTAGTTCACCCTGTTTTTGATAACTATTAGCTGGTGAGGCTACCCTCGTCAGCGACCAAAAATATGGTAGTTGCAGCTTTCGCTTAGTATTAATAGTAATACCAACGCTTCTCCCACCTGGTCTGAAAAGTTAGATGTTACTGAGGGGCTAAGGTCACAAGACTAAAAGCTGAAGAAAAACTAGGTTCCGATCGTCCGTTGGATCACCTGGGCCTCTTTTCAAAAGAGGAAGCATATTTGTTTGGATAGGTAAGTTTTTGTTCACTGGTGATAATAGCAACTTCAATACCATAATTATTGATTTTAATGATAGCAACGTCAATTGGAACGGCCTTAATAATAACAAACCTATACTGAATACGCCCCATAAGGGTGACGCTTAGATAGGCTCGTTTCTTCCCAATTTTTTAAAAGGTACGGTAAACGCTTTATGATATGAATAGAGTCGTGAGCAGTGTTAAAAGGCACAAATAAGCACCGCAGTAAAGAGAAATAATCTTCATAGAGCATTTTCTGTAGACGAAAATTATCGGTACAACCTATTAATCTAAATAACTAGTGATGGTTACTTCCTTCTTTTTAAGGATTTTCAAAATTAATTTTAGGGGCAGGGTCAGGCCTCGTTTATTTAAATAGCTGGTCCTTAAAAATATATTAATTATAATATATTTTAAACTATATAATTTGAGGTTATCTTAACCCTCGGTCGAAATACTTTCTTCTTCGAAAAGGGTAAGGTTTTTTGTTCAATGGGGATTTACTAAAGTAAATTAATTTTTGAGAAGCTTACTCGTAATTGACTGAAAAAAATATCATAAAAACTCTTAGAGCAAAATTTTTTAAAATGCTACTTCTACTAGGGATGTTTAGCTAAATATATTCATTTAATATGTGAATTATTGATAATAAAATAAGTTGAGGTTTTGAGTAATAATCAAGTTATTTAAGAGGAAATACACAATCCCTACTTTTAATGTTTTTGTAAAGAGCTAACTTTATTGAAAATAGTGTCTTATTTTCAAGTATTAATAGCACTTATTTTTTTATGCGCCATTAACGCGCAATCCGAATTTTTAATGAGCGGCAGCCCAAGTGGGGCCGGCGCCAACATCAACTTTTAATGGTGTAGTTAGGGCTCTGGCATGAGAAATGGGGGGGGTAGCGGCAACTCCAGCCATTTCTGTTTTTAGAAGTTCGCTAATAGCAGGAATCTGAGAAGTGGGAACTTCTAGAACTAATTCATCGTGAACCTGCATTATTAGGCGAGCTTCGGGGTATTCGCAGCGGAGACGACGATCAACGGCCAGCATGGCCATTTTAATGATGTCGGCGGCCGTGCCCTGAATTGGGGTATTAATCGCTATTCGTTCGGCTTCTTGTTGAGACTGGTAGCTACCGGTTATTCCTTTTAAAAAACGGGGCCGGCCGAACCAGGTGGTAATTTGACCCGTGCTTCTAGCCTGTTTACACGTTTCTTCCATATAGCGTTTAACGCCTGGGAAGCGGGCGAAATACCGGTTGATAAAATCTCTAGCCTTAGCCTGATGAATACCCAGTTGTTTACTCAAGGCAAAGGCACCCTGACCATAAACTATACCAAAATTAATGGTCTTAGCTTCGCGCCGGAGGGCTGGAGTTACCTCCGCTGAATCGAGCCCAAATATTTCAGCTGCAGTCTGGGTATGAATATCTTCATCTCTTTCGAAGGAACGGAGTAAGGCTTCATCCTGTGAAAAATGGGCTAAAATCCGCAACTCAATTTGAGAGTAGTCGGCAGCTACTAGGCTAAAACCAGGGGAAGCGATGAAGGCTTCACGAATGCGGCGACCTTCACCGTCACGAATGGGGATATTCTGAAGATTAGGCTCAGATGAAGATAGGCGGCCAGTAGCGGTCTGAGTTTGGTTATAGGAAGTATGGATTCGGCCAGTTTTGGGGTTGATTTCACGAGGCAGTTTATCGGTATAGGTACTTTTTAACTTGTCTAGACCCCGCCATTCACGAATTTCCTTAGGAAGAGGATGAAGAAGAGCTAGTTCAGCTAAAATCGTATCATTAGTAGAAAAATTAGTTTTTTTGGCTGTTTTTTTTAAGGGGGTTAAACCTTGTTCTTTAAAGAGTACTTCAGCCAATTGCTTAGGGGAGGCAATATTAAAAGGATGTCCAGTCAGATTGAAAATTTTTTCTTCTATGATCTTTAATTGTCCGCCTAATTCATGAGAAAGGCGACCTAAAGCCTCAGCGTTGATGAGTACGCCGGCAATTTCCATACGAACTAATAGAGCTTCCAAAGGTAGTTCTACTTCTTCATAGAGGGTGGAGAGAGTTGGAATATCTTTTAGTCGATTTCGTAAAATTCCAGACAGGCGTAGAGCTACATCAGCATTTTCGGCTGCGTAATTCAGGGCCGCTTCCGGAGTGAGATCGCTAAAATTTTTTTTAGAATTTGGCACAACTTCTTTGAAAGAGATGGGGGTATGACCTAAAAGATTACGGCTTAGATAACCTAGACCATGACGTGATTCTGGATCCAAAAGATAGGAAGCCAGCATAGGGTCGTCAATCGGAGCTGGTAAAAATAAACCGTGACGAGCTAGGATAAGCCAGTTAAATTTAGCATTTTGAGCAATTTTAGGAAGGTTAGGATCGCTGAGATAAGGACCTATTTTGCCGGATATTATTTCCCAGGACTGGTTTCCGGCGTCCAGAGTCTGATGATTTATTGGGATGTAAAAACTCAGCTCTGGCTCAACGCAAAGAGATAGGCCCATCAAGCGAGCTCGGTTTGGATTTGGGTTGTCGGTTTCCAAATTTATCGATAGAATTTTAGTTTTGGCCAAGGCTCGATCCAGTTTACCCCAGGCTTCAGGGTTATTTACTAAGACATATCGCTCATAAGTTACTGGGGATTGCCTGAGTAAATCGCCATGGCCTAATAAGTTTACTGATTCCAGGATTGGATCGTTTAATAAACGTGTAAATTCTAAGTTTGTGAACAAGGTCGTTAGCCGCGCTCGATCCGGTTGAGTTGGTTTTAAATCTTCAAGGGTTAAGTCTAGAGTGATGTCTTGACCTAATGAGGCCAATTGATGGGAAAGATAGGCTGAAGCACGGTGAGCACTCAAAGTTTCTCTGAGTTTGTTCGGGGTGACCTCCGAGAGACGTGAATAAAGATTATCTAGGGAACCATACTGGGCAATAAGTTTTAAGGCTGTTTTCTCCCCTACTTTAGGGACTCCGGGTATATTGTCACTAGAGTCACCCATAAGAGCCTGTATATCCAGAAAAGCCCGGGGTTCGAGGCCAAAACGTTGCCGAAATTCTTTAAGAGTCAGGGCCGAATTTTTCCTAGGATCTGGATCGTACATGCTAACCAATTCGCTTAAAAGCTGATAAAAATCTTTATCACTGGAAACTATGACAACTTCTAGCCCAACATCAACGAATTTGCGAGTCGCCGAGGCTATAAGATCGTCGGCCTCAAAACCAGGTTTTTCCAAAGCGTAGAGACCTAAACTAGCTACGATTTGGCGAATAGATTTTTGCTGAGTCTTCAAGTCTTCATCCATAGGACCACGGTTAGCTTTGTAATTAGGATATATTTCATAGCGTCGACCATGAACGGAGCTATCGAAGACCACGGCCAGCGCTTCCGGTTTTTTATCTTTCAATAGTTTTAGAAGTGTACCGATAAAGCCATAAATAGCCCCGGTAGGACGTCCGTCGTGAGTGGCTAAGTTACGAATTGCGTGAAAGGCTCTATGGATAAAAGCACTGGCATCCACTAAAAATATAGGGCCATTATTCATGAGGAATTAACCCCTTTCCGGGTTAGTTTTTTTGGATCGCTGAGCGGCTACCTAGTAAACCAGAGGAAGAATAACCTAAGTATGGGCGTCCAAGTCAAGCTCAGAGAAGTGGTCAGGTGTCGATCGACGCTAGATTTATATAAGATTGCCGTGGATTAGCGCTAATTCTTAACCCAGTGGCGGCCTAGCCGGTAGACCCATAAGAAATATAAGAACAGAGCCAGTTTGGCTCGATAATGGATATCTCTGCAACGATGTATAACCTCGGCTTCGGTTGGTATATCCTGAAGAGTTAGCTCCACCGATCTAAGATTCTATTACCTAGAGAATGGACGATCATTGCTGCCATATTAACCAATTTTTTAGAGAGATCCAATCCTTCTAGGTTGATATCAGGATTATTATTCAAGCTAAACATATTCTGCTTAGCTTGAATCATAATTTTATTTAAGTTAGGTACCAAATAGCCAGGCTTGTTCTTACTCACCAAAAAACAGTTATCTCGCGCGTAGCTTTGTAATACATTTTCAAGGTTGATTGTTACCTAGGCTTCCAGTTTTCTGGAATCACCCATAATTTTTTAAAGGTAACGGTCCGTTCCTAACATTTCGTCCTGGCTTCAGCGTCTTCCGTAAGGTGGGTTATAGCCAGGGTCCAAGCCAGAGTCGTAATTTCTATGGTCGGGCAAGATAGAATCTTCGGGTCAAAATTTTCTCTGATTAGGTTTTCAAAACGATTCTTCAGGCATAAAAAATTAGTTCTCGATAACTCGGCGTGTTCATTTTCCCCGACCATTAGATTATTCCAGACTACCAGTATTAAAATACAACTTCAGAAGGTCAGAATTATAATAATGAATTGCTGGCGAGAGGGCTTGAATATGCAGGAATTCCTTTCACTAATTTTATTATTATACCAAAAAAAAAACCTTCGTAAAGCCTATTAGCGAATGGCGGTAAAAACGGTTTTTCCGTTTAGCCCCGTATTTTAAATAGCCGGATATAATCGCGGGAAATGACGAAATCCTCAAAAGGTATTAAATAATTCTTCGTGGCCTAAACACGGTGACTTAGATATTTCAGAGCCACTTCAGAATCCATCTGGATTTGGAACTATATGTTTTACTACGCCTGAGTATTAAATTGACTGTTTGGAGTCGGACCCATTATAAAGGTGGCGATCATATAGAAAATTATGGTTAGCTAAAAGAATAAAAAGATGGTGGCTACTATTAGAATCAAACGCACCAAACTAGGCGGCCAGCTGGAGCTCTTGGTCACTCCGAAAACTATACTACCTTTGCCCCTAGAAGGATCATAGGTTTTGATCTAGACGATAAAAGCACGGCGGCGGTAGCCATGGGGACGCTAATATTATCTTCCAGGGTTATTTTCAGGAAAATTCGAAATATTCGAAATTTTAATTTAATATGTCTAATAATTGATTCTATTGCATCACCAGTAATTCTTATTTTAGAGTTACATTATAAAAATGAAGACTGAATTAGTGTATTTGTGTTAGTGGAACACTTTATATAATAGTGCTGAGGAGCGCATCTCAGGAGATGAAGACGGGTACATATTAATAAATCAAAGGTAAATGAAGAGATTATTTTGACATTAAAGCTATTTTGCGCTTTCTACTATGATATTTTAATTAACCGGCAACCGCTATGCATGATGAAGGTCAATAAATTAAATACTACTAAAAGCGCGGCAAATTTTTTTCCTTGTGTCCAAAATTATGTTTTAAATTATAATCGTTATTTTTAAAGTATTGAAGGTTTAGTTTTCTATTTTCCATCGACTTCTAACGCATCCGAGTAAGCTCTTGATGTTGTCTTTGAAAAGTTTAAGGCCGGTAATGAAGCTATAGGCTAAAGACTTTACTTTACTGGCTGAGTCTATTATTTTAAGATTGACGCAGTTGACTTTCAAAGAATCTTCGCCATCGCGAATTAGAACTTCTTCCAGTCATTGATACTGATATTTTCTTCGGTCTTTGCCTATAATAGGCTTGTATAAAGATAAGCCACCCAGTTTAACTTTAGGAAGATACTTTTATAAAGTCTTGTAGCTAAAAAGTTTATAGGTAAAGATGAAGCTAAATCCAGATGGCAAAATTTTTTTCGTAGAATAGCTGGTAGGCATAACGGTTGTCATCCAAAAATAAGGGGCATAGTTCTTTAATTTTTGAAGTTCGTTTATTCGACCAGCACGAGGTGACTTTTTGTTCGCAATTTTGTTTTTTATTTTCGTCTTGCGGGAGTACAAATTTTAGGACTTAGGATAGAGCTATGTTTTAGCCCAGCGCGATAATATTAGTTTCTAAAAAGCTGTAAAATATTCTACGCTCTCGTCAGAACGCTTTTTGGTAGAGCAATTTCGATAATGTATTTTATAGGGATTTAAATACTCAGACCCATCTAGAATAATTAAAAATCTGTCACCAAATTATTTAAAAGGTTTCAAGATATTTATAAAGCGTAAGTTAGGAAGAATATAAAAAATAACTAGTAAAAGCGGTCGATTAGATTTTTATCTGACATCTAGTGGATAAGATTATTTGAATAACTCTGTTTGGTTTAAAAAATAATTTATTATTTGGAATAATCTTGTTGTTCTTAAGGAGTGCGCTGGTAGGCCAGAAAAGAAGGACTCTGTACAAAAAAAATAAAAAATATTATCACACATATGTCCGATATGAAATAATGAGTCTTCTGACCGAAACACATGTCCGGCGCTTCTTTAACTTGATCTCGAAGCAAAAATCACTCTCTAAATATCTCATAAATATATTTTAATATAACTCCAAGGATGTTTTGATGAACTTAATACAAAATATTTTAAAATAAGAATTACTATTGCACTACATTGTTTGTTGCGGTTTCTGTTTTTTTATTTTTTAGTTTCACTAGTTTTTAATTTTAATTTTCCAGTATTAATATTTTAATATTTTTAAATATTTTGCACTTTAATAACCTCGGTTACAAATCTCTAAGTCTGGTTTATATCTTAAAATTCTGACTATTAATTTCACGAAACAAAATTAAGGCAATAGTCTTAAGACGGCTTTCGACTTTCTTTACTTCTTTGCTTTCTGATGATTTTATTTAACTTTTTTAGCTACAGTGTAAAGGAAGGCTCGTAAATAACACTATCTTTCAAAGACAGATTACTACTTTTATTTGTAATTTAGAATTCAGTTGGAAAGGTAATATTTTTTTAACGCTGGTGTCAAAGAGGGGTTCTTTCTCAAGTTCTTTTTTATGCAATAAAATAAAAACTTTGAAAATTATTTCTACCCATTTAATTCCAATACATTAACAAAAATAGTTTAAATCAGATAAGGTATAAGGCGCGACCTATTGAAAGATTATTCCTCCACAAAAATATTAAAAATAGGGATTATGTATTCACTCTTTAACAGCTTAACCATTATTCAAATTTTTAAGTTGTCTTACATTCAACAACTCGCATGTTAAACGAGTATTTTAGCTAGACTTTCCTGATCGGAATAGCATTCTTGAAGTTCTTACTCTAAGAGATTTATAGTATTTTCCCGGCTCGTTGTGAGTAAGCGTCTTGAGAAGTGATTTACTCCAATAAAGTCTTCTTGAATAAAATATCTCCCCCGATTGTGGTGATGATATTTTCGTATATACTTCGAAGAAGGAAATATTTCAACCGGATTTTAAAGTAAATCTTAGATTATATAATCGAGAGTGCACTATAACTAATACACTTAATCAACCAAAAATTAAGTTATTAATATATTTTAAGGGCCGACTACTTGAGCCGCATTTAAACTAAAGCGATAAATAGAACTTTTGTCTAGAAACTAGATATTTTTGATCTCCTGTAGTTCTAATTCGAGAGAATTATCCAGTTTTTGAAAAGCGCGTTCTCGTTTTTTTTCGGCAGTATTTCGGTAGCAACCAGTTGATTTTCGATCGTCCACTACTTCAATTTTTTCCAGATAGTCATCCAGAGGCTTTAACTTTAGGTTAGCCGCGATAAAATCATATTATCTTATCTTAGCTGAAACCTCCAGGTTACTAATCGTTCTTTTTTACGTTAAGTAATATGTTGATCTTATTCCCGAGCCTGGACCAGTTTTAATTCAAGCTGTTTTATTTTAGTATAGTATTTTTTAATCACTGGTATGAGTTTAAAAAATAAACCGGATTTTTGAACTTGTCCAGCATGGCACTAATTTTGGAACTGATGATATCGGTGAATCTTAAAAAGATTGAAAACATAAAAAACTCCCTTTTTTTCATTTTTAGCTAATGATTAAGCTACTTCTTAAGCTTACATCTAAAAACTAAATAATTCTTCAGCTAATTCTATTTAAATGTATAATTAATAATTGTAATAATTAGTGTAAAATACTAGTAAAGTTATAAATTTTTTATTTAATTACTTAATAGTAGTGATTTTATAAATTAAAAAATATTTTAAAATCAATTTAAATATTATAATTAATAATTATAATGATTAGTGTAAAATACTAATTATTAATCATCTGACCTCTTTGACTTTTAGCTTAATTTTATCTAAACTTATAAAGTTAAGTGTTAGCCCGGAGCTTTAAACCATGCCCCAGCACTCTAAACCCAAAATTTTTAATTTCGATCAAATTCAGATTCTTGACCGGGCCTGGGTTATGGCCAGTTCTCTAGTAGCTGATAATTTCCGGCTTGATTTTAATGATTTTCATTCCTGGCCGGTAGATATTAAACGTTATATTGAATTGACTCCAGAAGAAAGGGCAGAAGGGGTCTTCGCCCAATTGTTTCGCTATTTACGACCCGGGTTAGTGGTTGTAGGTGGTCGACCGGATTATTATCGTATTTGCCTTTACGACCCAACTATTTTACGGGCCGTGGAAGTCGAGCCCGATTTAGAACTAGACCCGCTCTTGATTTATGTGCTAACCCATGAGTTTATTCATGTAGCTCGGTTCGTCAAATTTATGAAATTATTCGCTTTAGGTGGAGACGATCGACGAGTCGAAGAGGAAATAGTTCACCAGGAAACCTTTCGTCTGTTGCAAAAAATTTCCCGGCCCGATTTTAGTTTAGTTTTGAATTTATATCAGAATCATCGTCTGCCGGTGGATTGAGGTTTTTATTATGATCCCGCAGGATAAACGCATGTCTAAAGCTGAACCGCCCCCACCGCTTAAAGAAGCTCCTCGCTTTGAGTCCCTTAAAAAGGCTTTTGGTTCAGGTGAGCTTAGGTATCTAGCCCAGGCCTCAACTATAGGCTTTACCTTTGTTGTGGCCATTATTATGGGACTAGCCTTCGGTTGGTGGCTAGATAAAAAAATAAATAGCTCCCCGTGGGGAATTCTGGGCGGTTTAACTATCGGTATTGCCGCAGGTTTTAAAAATTTATTTACCTTTTCTACCCGAATGGAGGGGCTAGATAAAAAAAAAGATGACTAATATCGATCAGGTCCACGATAATATATCGATAATAAGAAAAAGTAATTCTGCGTCTACTCCAGCCACCAAACCTCAATTATTTGAAAGTAGTTCCGGTGAGGCTAAGCGGGTACGTTTTTTCGCTCGCTTAACGGCTTTAGTCACAATCGCAGCTACTTTAAGAAACGCTGGAACCGATTGGCTGACGGGGGTAATTTGGGGTGCTCTAGTGGTAGAAATAAATCTAAGTCTCTTGATCCGAGTTCTCTCCCATTCCGCCACCTGGTTGGGACATTCGCTGTGGCCGACCATATTTCGCTTTTACCTAATTTTTGGATTTACGCTTGCAATTTGCGCTTTAGTAATTATAAACAAATGGGGTCACCCTCTGGCTTTTTTACTCGGTCTTCTGTCCTTTTTCATCGGTCTAGTCCTAGCTATATTCAGTTTCATTTTCGTAAAGCCTACTCACTTTGAGGATGTTAGTGGTAACGTCTGATCAACCGCGCCTAGCGATTATCACCGGCCCAACTGGGGCCGGAAAAACCGAACTGATTCTGGAGATAGCCGCAACTTTAGGTGGAGAAATCATCAACGCCGATAGTCTAGCCCTCTATCGCGGCTTTGATATAGGAACAGCTAAACCCGTAATAGCTGAACGAGCTCAACTTCCCCATCATTTAATAGATGTTTTAAACCCGGATGAAAATTTTAATGCCGCTTCTTATCTTAGAGCGGCCCGGCCTATAGTTAATAATCTTAGCCAGTGCGGCCGGCCAGCTTTGGTTGTGGGCGGTACTGGTTTTTATCTTCGCAGTCTAACTAGGGGACTTTTTGTCGGCCCCGGTTGTGACACTGATTATCGCCGTCAATTAGCCGAAGAAGCTACCCAGGGGGTTAATCTTCACAACCGCTTGGCGGCTGTAGACCCGATAACCGCCGCTAGGTTAGCCCCGACCGATCGAGTGCGGATTGAAAGAGCTTTGGAAATTTTTCATTTAACTGGTCGAAGTATTACGGACTGGCAGCAAGAACACGGATTAAAGGAAAATCCTTTCCAAACTCTGACCCTTATTATAGATCGGACTCCTGATGAGATCGAGGCCAGGCTAAAACTACGCATCGCCCAAATGTTTAAGCGGGGTCTGGTGGCAGAAGTAGAAGGATTACTGGCTGTTGGTTGGTCTCCCGCTTTAAAACCTTTCGGCTCCATCGGTTACAAAGAGACGGTTAAATATCTACAAGGAAGCCTTACTTTAAACGAGGCCAGAGAATTAACTTTTTTGGCTACTCGGCGTTACGTCAAGCGCCAGCGAACCTGGTTTCGCAGCCAAATGTCGGAGGCAAGGTTTTTTCATCCGGATCAAAAGGTCGAAATAAAGACTATTTTGCAGCATTTTTTTACAAATTAAAATTAGAAATAATAAGGACGTAAAGTGACTAAGAAAGTGAAAATAGGTTCTGTGGCCTTTGGAGGCCAGGCTGAATTGGCCTTCATAGCCGGCCCCTGCGTAATTGAATCAAAAAGCCAAGTTGAGGAAACAGCCGCCGCTTTGAAAGAAATGAGTGATCGATTGTCTTATGGTCTAGTTTTTAAAGCTAGTTTCGATAAGGCTAATCGTTCCAGTTCCTCATCTTTTCGAGGACCTGGTTTTAAAAAAGGTTTAGAAATTTTGGCCAGAGTAAGAGAAAAATATGACCTGCCGATCATCAGTGATATTCATGAAATCTGGCAGGTGGAGCCGGCCGCCAAAGTTTTGGATGCTATTCAGATTCCGGCTTTTTTAGCCCGCCAAACTGACCTTTTGATAGCCGCGGCTAGGTGCGGTCGACCGGTCAACGTCAAAAAAGGCCAATTTATGGCCCCGGAAGATATGGCCGGTGTAGCGGCTAAGATGGAAGATCAGGTTAACTTCGGAGGGTTGATGTTTTGCGAGCGTGGAGCCAGTTTTGGTTATCATAACCTAGTCGTTGATATGCGAGCTTTCCCCATAATGGCGGGAATAGGGTGGCCGGTAATTTTTGATGTCACTCATTCAGTTCAATTGCCGGCCATCACCGGTAGCTCTTCTGGGGGTGAACGTCGCTTTGTACCTACTTTGGCCAGAGCTGCTGTAGCCGCAGGTGTCGACGGCCTCTTTCTGGAAACTCATCCTGATCCTGATCGGGCCCTTTGCGATGGTCCTAACCAGTGGCCGCTGAGTAATTTAGAAGAGCTTTTAAGTTCCCTATCTACCATTGATCGTCTAAATTTTCGTGAGCAGAGAGACTTGTTATGATCAGTTTAGATATTTCCGCTATTAAACTAGTGGGTTTTGATGTCGACGGCGTTCTTACCGATGGCCATATAATAATTGATGACGATGGTCGGGAATCCAAAAATTTTTACAGCCGCGATGGCCTGGGCTTAAAGATTCTGAAAAAAGCTGGCCTGGAACCTATCCTTCTAACTGGACGAGCCAGCCGTTTAATTGAAATCCGGGCTAAGGATCTAGGCATCAGTGAAATCCACCAAAAAGTGGATGAAAAATGGCTAGTCTTCCAAGCTATTTTAAAGCGTCGTGGTCTTGAGCCGCACCAAGCCGCCTTTGCGGGAGATGATTTAATCGATTTACCGGTTATGACTAGGGTAGGTTTAGCTCTAGCCCCGGCCGACGCCGTCCCTGAAGTTCTAGCGGTTGCCCATTTTGTAGCCTCCGCCTCAGGTGGGCGCGGCGCAGTTCGCCAGATGATTGAATTTATCCTCAAGGGCCAGAGGCTTTGGTCAGGGATAGTTAAACGTTATTTAACTGACTAAGATATTATGAGCCACTTAAATATAAAACACCTAAATATAGATATACTCGATCAATTGCACCAGAAAGCCCTTCAACTACCATCTTTACCTGGGGTGTATCTGATGAAAAATAAAGAGGCAGAAATCATCTACATCGGTAAAGCTAAGCTTTTACCCCGCCGGGTTTCCAGCTATTTTCAAAAAAAAATGCTCAGTGCTCGTATCAATCTTATGGTCTCTCACGTGGATGATTTCGATTTTGTAGTCACAACCACAGAAAAAGAATCCCTTATTTTAGAAAACCGTCTCATTAAAAAATATCGGCCTAAATTCAATGTTATTTTACGCGACGATAAAACTTACCCTTCACTGCGGTTAACGACCGAAGAGTATCCGCGCCTAGAAATTATTCGCCATACTGGTTGGGACGGTTCGACTATCTTCGGCCCTTTCCCTTCTACTGGGGCTATGCGGGATACCATTAAAACCGTGTTAAAACTTTTCCCTTTACGCCAGTGCTGCCGCCCCGAAGTTAAAAATATAGAGCGGCCTTGTCTCAATTTTCAGATAGGCCGCTGTATCGGACCCTGTCGCTCGGAAATGACTCCCTCTGAATATCAAAAACTTACGACCGAGGTTCGTCTATTTTTTCGGGGTCAGGGCGATGAATTACTCAGCCAGCTTAACGACAAGATGAAGGCCGCCGCCGAACGCTATGAATTTGAAGAAGCCGCCCGACTACGTAATCGCATGAATAACATAAAAAAAACTCTTGAACACCAAGTAGTTGATCAGATCGATAACCGTGATGTGGATGTTTTTGGATTTCATAGCAAAGACGGTGTTCTTCAAGGCGCAGTGTTAATGCTGCGCGGCGGAGCGGTAACGGGTTGTCTACCGTTGGAACTAAGAGCGAGCGATGAAGGTTTAGAAGTGGAGACAGGTAGTATTTTTAAAGACGGACTCTGTTTATTGACTCAATATTATGGAGCGGATAATTTCGTACCGGATGAAATATTCTGGCCCGAAAATATAGCTAAAGATGATCGGATGATCTTAAGTGATTGGCTTTCCTCGCTTAAAGGACGGGTTGTTAAAATATATCACCCCAAAAGAGACGACGAGATAAAACTTCTGGAAATGGCTAGGAGCAATGCCCAAGTAGTTCTGGGTGACCGCTTGAGCCACCTTAGCCAAAATCAGGAGGTAATGATGGAACTTAAAGTCCGTCTGAACTTACCTGAAACACCTCGACGTTTGGAATGTTTTGATCTAGCACATCTTCAAGGGCAAAATGCCGTTGCTGGGTTGGTGGTTATGAATGATTGTAAATGGAAAAAAGAATACTACCGCCTGTTTAAAATAAAACTAGCCAAAGGTGGTGACGATTACGGTGGTATGCGGGAGGTGGTGACCCGTCGTTTTAGTCATGCAGATTGGTCACTGCCGGATCTTCTTCTTATTGATGGCGGCAAAGGACAACTAGCCGCCGCTGTCGCCGCCTTGGCTGACATCGGTAGGTCTCAGATACCCCTTGCGGCTATAGCTAAAAGTAAGCATAAGAGCGATATAGATCGCATTTTTCTGCCCGGTTGCAAAAACCCAGCTAACTTGAAAGCTGGATCACCGGGACTGTTAATTTTAGCACGACTACGTGACGAAGCTCACCGTTTTGTTAGGACTTATCATCATCAACTCCAATCCCATACTTTTCTGGAAAGTCCTTTGTTAAAAGTAAAGGGCCTGGGACCAATAAAACGTAAAAAACTTTTGAATTATTTCGGTTCTCTTGAAGCTTTGGCCTCAGCCGGAGATGATGAAATTAAGACGGTAGTTTCTCTACAAACTGAAGCAATAACTATGTTAAAAAAAGTTTTGGCCAGCTGGCGTAGACCTGAAGAGGGAAGGTAAATACAATAATAAAGATAGTGTAAAAATTTTCGTTTGAGAGCTTAAATCAATTGATTGATAAAGCCTGACTTAGATCATCTATCAAGTCTTCGACATCTTCCACACCTACCGATAATCGTAAAAGACGATTGTTTAATCCTAAAGACTCTCGTATTTCTTTTGGTACATCGGCGTGAGTTTGGAGAATAGGGTAGGTAATTAGAGTTTCGACACCGCCCAAGCTTTCCGCATAAAGAATTAGTTTGATATTTTCCAAAATATTTTTAGCTGTTTCTTCATGGTCAACTTCAAAGGAGATCATGGCTCCGAATCCGGTAGCCTGACGAAGAGAAATTTCTCGCCCCGGGTGGTTCGGCAGACCAGGGTAGTAGACGGTCGTAACCTTAGGTTGCTTAGTTAGCCATTCGGCTAGAATCTGAGCATTAGTCTGACTTTTTTCCAGGCGTAAAGGTAGAGTTTTGAGGCCACGAATAACTAGGAAACTGTCGAATGGAGAAAGAATAGCGCCGATAGTCTTGTAAATTTCGCGAAGTTTTTCGGCGATTCTAGTATCGGCGACGATCAGAAAACCTGCAAGAGTGTCATTATGGCCGCTTAAATATTTGGTCCCGCTGTGAAGAACTAGATCCGCTCCTAAATCCAGAGGACGCTGAAAATATGGGGTCAGAAAAGTATTATCGACTATTAAACTTATTTCCGGCGGTAAAACTGAGCGTACAGCCGCAATATCGGTGATCTTCATCATAGGGTTAGTCGGCGTTTCAATGAAAACCGCCCTGGTTTCTGGTCTTAAGGCGGCCTTCAAAGCCGAAATATTACCGGTGTCTATATATTCCACCGTTAGACCGTTCTTTTGAGAAATATTACGGAACAAACGGATGGAACCGCCGTAAAGATCATTAGAGGCCACAATATGATCATTTGGATTGAAAAGTTCCATCAAAGCGCTCATTGCGGCCATACCACTGGCGAAAGCTAGAGAGTCAACCCCATTTTCTAGTTTAGTCACTAATTCTTCCAGAGCTTGACGGGTAGGGTTTTGTATTCGGGTATAGTCATACCCGGTACTTCGACCTACAGCGGGGTGAGCGAAAGTAGCTGATTGGTAAATAGGAACGGTTAAGGCTCCAGTAGTGTTGTTTCCATCTCTAGCTCCGTGGAGACAGAGAGTAGCTAATTTCATAGAGGTAACCATCATTCACGAGATGTACTTTTTTGCAAGTAAAGGTTTATAAATTAAGCAATAAAGAATATTCATACTTTGTATAGAAAGAGTTGATAACCTAGTATAAAAATTGAAAGAGATAGTATTTCCTTGTAATGTAAGTAACATTAGCCGTCCAGATGCATTCTAACCATTTACATACGGTTTCGGAACGGATTCCCTGAGTGCTAGCTCTATCTAAAAAACCAAAAAATGGATGATGTCTCGGCTAGGCTATTAGTAGGCCTAATTTTCGGGTTAGTGATAAAGCACAAATACAAATCACCATCTTTGCGGGAATACCTAATTAATTCTAGGCTTCTTTTACTACCGGAGCATTGAGGACTTCGTCTCGTAAACGTTTTCCGTATTTTTATAATTTAACGTGGATAATTATAGCAGCTTCCGTTTAAAAAACCAGACAGTTGGCCAAATTTAGGTCTATGAGCCTAATATCACTGATTTTAGATGATATCTGCCCACGATAAATCTCTTCACAACGTTTGCAACATTAGGTTACTTCACAATATTCAATAAGACTCCGAAGATTAATAACTAGTTCATTTTGTTGTCGCATGATGTTTTTAATTAATTTAGTAATCAACTCTCCACCGTGTCCGCAAATTTTTAGCTTTGGAGCAAAAATTCTGATTTTATCAAGTTCTTTAGAGATAAAAGACGTACAACAATAGGACTCGTATCCTAGTTACGCTTCGGTTTTATGCTTTTTACTGCGCCTCTTTTGTTAATGGAAATTGGCAAAATTAAACAATAGGCACTTCAATGAATTGCTGAAATTATTTCAGGCTTTAATCAGTTTAGTCTCTAATTCAGTAACTTTATTTTATAAGGTAATATTCTCTACTCGTAATAAAGCATTTTTGTCGTATAAAAGTTCACGCACATATTCTAGTTTATCTATACGTTAGAGAGCTTGAAGTACTGTATCTTACAGTTTAATTGATTTCATAATCACAATATAGCATACTTTATAAATAATACATATAGTTTTCACCCCGGCACTTTTCGGCTTCCATGGTCAAGTCGGCTAAGGTTAAATTAGCCAGAGCCTTATTAACAGCTAAATCTAATTGGTCGAAAATCCGGCTTTTAATTGCCTGTTCAATATCGGGGGCACTTTCGGGTACAGTGGCTTCATTATCGGAAAAAAGAGAGCTTTCAATAGATCGCATTATATCTAGAATATTGATCTGAGCCGGAGGATTAGTTAAAAGATAACCACCCCTAGCGCCTTTGATCGCGCTAACAACCCCACCGCGTTTTAAAAGAGAAAAAATTTGTTCAAGATAAATCTTGGAAATTTTTAGATCTTCCGCTAAACGGATCAGGGTTATACACTCTTTATTCCCAGGTAATTGCGCCATTCTAATAGTTGCCGCTAGGGCGTAGCGGGTCTTAGCCGAAATATTCACTTTTAAATTCCTTTAAATATAGTAAAGATATATTATAAATTATACATTCATCAGGAGGAATTTCATAATTGGATATTTTTACTTAACAAATAAATCTAAAATTATATTTAAGATCTTTTTTCTTGTAAAATATTATAATTATTTATAAAAATAAAATAGTCTATTTATTTATTAAAATTTTTAATTAACTAAATTTTTAATT
>LQAA01000100.1 GCA_001577715.1 Candidatus Adiutrix intracellularis
CGTGCGTTAATTATTAGAGCGTAGCTCAAGATAAAACCATTCTCTAATGGTTTTCTAACTATACCTTAGTTCAAAGATGCTTGTCAATTTAAAACAGCCAGCTGATAAATGGAAGTATTTACAAGTGGGATATAATATGTTAAATTTATATATAAGCGGATTTCGTCAGTAAGGGCGAAGGTTCGAGGGAAAGCGGGATGAGACTGTATAGGGGTTGTCGTTATGGGTCGGGATATCGTTAAGCTGCCATCGCTAACTTCCCTGGATCGATTTTTTGATTTGTTCCGTCCTTATGAGTCTGCTATGGGTCTGATTGACGGTATTACCGAAGGCCTTCTGGTTTATTTTTCAGGTCTTTTGAATATTTTGACGAGATGGTTAAAATCATTAAAAGCGAGCGCTGGTGCACTACCTAGTGGCAGCATGCTTTACTCATAGTTGGCTAGGTTGGTACTTAAGGTGAGGGAAGGGTTAAATTTAATTCGGTCGATGGTTTTTTGAAAGGTGGCTATGGATTTTGAGTTTAAAAAAGTTGAAGAGCTGTTAAACAGGACTAGTCTGAAACTAATGGCGAAAACAATAATTTCATAGTTCTGCTTATATATCTCATTGCGCTTGGTAATTTTCATATGCTGCTCAAGCATAACGGCGTCTGTTGTTATGCTGAGGTCAAGATTTAGTCTGTTTGTTCGGCTATTAGGCTAGTTTTATTTTCTCTGATATCGGTGCTTACCGGGTTTAGCGCTGGCCGGCGAACTTTTTAGCCGTCTAGAGCCGGAAATACCCTAGTAACTACTCCTCAAATACGGTTTGGGGGGTTGTCTTCCTCTGGGTGGGCTGCGGGGGGGATGGAAAATTTTAGTTCGGGTAGAGATGAACTTGGAAGAGGGCGGAGGATATAGAAGATAAACCTGTTAGTTTTAGCGATGATGGTGCAGTTTTGGTTATTACTATGAAAGAAGACATTTTTTTATTTGATGGATTTAATTTTCTGGAGAGCGGCTGGCGGCCTTAGGCCTGGAAGAGTCGTTTAATTTTCAACCCCCAGCCAAGATCAGAACTTTCCTCTGGTCGGATTAAGGATTTTACGATGACCTTTCCACCCTTGATTATAGGTAATCGGACTATTCCCCTACCCCTTATCCAGGGTGGCATGGGCATTGGGGTTTCATTGAACAATTTGGCTGCCGCTGTGGCCAATGAAGGCGGCATCGGGGTTATTGCTGGAGCCATGATCGGTTTCAAAGAAAAAGATGTGGCCAAAAATCCCGAAGAGGCCGATCGCCGGGCTCTAACTAGCGAAATTCGAGCTGCTCGGGAAAAAAGTCACGGTGCGGCCGGACTTTTGGGCATTAACATTATGGTGGCTCTCTGTAATTTCGCGGTTTTAGTGCGAACCGCCCTG
>LQAA01000101.1 GCA_001577715.1 Candidatus Adiutrix intracellularis
GGGCGGCGACTATTATCGCTAAAAAGTGGCTGGCTAATTATGATCACGCTCCCGACTTAGTGGTGGTGGAAGGTCCCCAGGCCGGTGGCCACCTGGGCTTCAAACCTGCTGATCTCGACCGTGCTGAACACGCGCTCCATTATTTGGTACCGCAGGTGCGGGAAGCGATCAAACCTTTTGAAGATAAATGCGGCCGGGCCATTCCAATTTTAGCTGGCGGGGGAGTCTACACCGGTGGGGATATTTATAAATTGATGAAGCTCGGGGCCAGTGGTGTGCAGATGGCCACCCGCTTTGTGGCCACCTGGGAATGTGACGCCTCCCTTGCTTTCAAAAAAGCCTATCTAACGGCCACTACTACCGACCAAATGATTATTAATAGCCCGGTCGGTATGCCTGGCCGGGCTATCCATTCTCGTTTTCTCGAAGATATGGAAAACGGGCTGAAAAGTCCCCTCGGTTGTATTTATCGCTGCCTTAAAACTTGTGATCCTAAAAGTACCCCCTACTGCATCAGTTTGGCTTTGATTAATGCTCAGCGCGGGCTGCTTGACCGTGGGTTTGCTTTCGCCGGCTTTAACGTCGGTCGGGTAAACGACATCGTTTCCGTTAGAACTCTAATCAATTCCCTGCGCGAGGAATATGAAATCGCTGCCGCCCTAGCTACGGCGGCTTAAGAGTTAATCCTTTCGTCGCGTTTTCCATAGCGAAGCTGGGTTCACAATATAGACCGGGCCGGGATGGCGTTCAATTATATTTAGAGCCCGGAGCTCAGCAAGGGCCATTTCTAATTCATCCTCCCGGACGTTCCAGCGGGCGCGGATAGTCTCAAGATCAGGCTTGAGGCCGTCGCTCTGAACCGCGGCGATGAGGATGTAAGCTGAAGTAGCCAGCACCGACAGGTTTTGGTTGAAAATATGGGTGTCCATAGGCGAATAAACTATCGGTTGGGGATTTGTGTTAACAATCATAATTGTCTCCTTATTTTATATTATGACCCCAGAACCGTCTGGATGGTCTAAGCTGGAGTCTGAATGTTTGATCTTAAGCCCTACCGCTTGATTTTAGCTCGTAATCTTTGATTTTTATCGCCGGCGGAATCCTGTTATTATCTTTCCTAGTTTGGCTGGGGACTATATTTAAATTGGAGGTTGGCCTAGGTCTTTAAGCCGGATGGGCTTTGGTTACTTTTGCTGCCTGACGTTCTAGAGTTGGAGCGGGATTTCGCTGCTTTCAATTAATTAGTCGCTCGGGTTGCGGA
>LQAA01000102.1 GCA_001577715.1 Candidatus Adiutrix intracellularis
TCGCCTGGGGAACTGGACGGGCATATTCGTTACTATCTAGCGGTCGGCTTCTATTGGCCCTATTTTGGATGACCGGATCTATCTGACTCTCTAGTTTATCAGTGAAGGTCAAGTTGCCTACGGTCGGAAATTTTAGCTAAAATTAAGCGGCAGGAATGGGCTATATGGGCTATCCTTAAAGGCGAAGAGGAAGAAACATTGGCCGGAATCCTACTACCTCTTTTTTGAGCTGTCCGCTGACCTATCGTCGGAGGAACCGGATCGCCGGGTAGTTACGCCTGGTAATGCTGGTGTTACTTTGCCGCTGGGCAGCTTGAGCATGGGTGACCTCATTCGCGCCTCACACACAGTCCCGGAACCGAGTTGAAAAAAAACGGGATGTTAACTCACCTATCATATTCGACTCCGAATTATTATTATTAAGATCCAGAGTTTGGAGAACTGACGAAATTTTATTATAAAAAATGTTAAGGTTGAAATAAATATAAATCTGTTTGAAAAATTACAAACTATCTTCATGTTGGGTGCAATGACTTTGGGTCTGTTAGACGTGGGTAAACAGTCTTTATTCCCGCTTAGGCTTTAGCCTAGTTATTCCTGCTCTGATGGTTATATTCGCCCCGCAGGCACTATATCTAGCGGGTAACTTCGAAATATTCCTACTTCTACTGGCCCCGATGTTTCTATCTTTTGTGGTTAACTTCCTGGTCAGCCACATTGTGACTAACCTTATCTACTTTCCTTTTAGAGAATCTGTAAGTTTCAATTTTGCTACTCTGGCCTAAAATTTGTCGATCTCATTGGTCATAGCAGTAATAATCTTTTCTAATGAACCTCTCGTTGCTGTGGCTCTGTTCATTAGGTCTCTTATTAAACTACCCTTTTTAACCATTATCACTCAAATACCACTTTGGATGAGCTTAGTCTATGGAAAAGAACCGTAAATTATGAGTTTGTTTGAAAGATTGCAAACTATTTTTATGTTGGGTGCGATTACTTTAGGTCTGGTGGGTGGGCAGTCGCCCTTCATTTCTGCTCGGGCCGGTAGCCTGATCATTCCCGCTTTGATGGCCATGCTGTTTGGTCTTTTTCTAAGCATTCCCCTAACGAACCTGAAAAAAAGTTTTTTTAATGTAAAATTTACCGTTGCTAGTTTAAGTCTCAATTTTATCTGGTTCCTTTTCTAGGTTGGTTCT
>LQAA01000103.1 GCA_001577715.1 Candidatus Adiutrix intracellularis
TTTAAGTCTTAATTTTATCTGGGTTCCTTTTCTAGGTTGGGTTCGAGGTGGACTTTTCCTAGCTGACCACCCTGACCTACGCATCGGTTATATTATGCTGTAGGTGACGCCCTGTATCGACTGGTATCTAGTCTTTACTGGCCTGACCCAAGGTAATGATGAGTTGTCGGCAGCTATTCTGCCGCTTAATCTTATAATTCAGGTTATTCTTTTGCCGGTATATCTGTTTTTATTTACCGGTCTCATGGGTTACGTTAATTTTAAACTACTTCTGAAAATTATCTTTTAATTCATAATCATCCCCTTCGGACTAGCTCACTTTTTTAAATTTCTGTTCAGGGATAAAAAAAGGTCAGCCCTCTGGTTTCTATCCAAAATTTTTTCTGGGGGCCAGTTTATTTTTCTCTGTCTAGCCATAGCAGCCATGTTTGCCTCGCAAGCGCCCTATCTGGTGGGTAACGTTAAAATATTCCTGCTGCTAGCCCCGGTACTTCTGTTCTTCGGGATCAATTTTCTGGTCGGCCGTCTTGTAGCTAAAATTTTGCGTTTTTCCTTTGAAGATTCCGTAAGTCTCAACTTGACTACTCTGGCCCGTAATTCGCCGATCTCATTAGCTATAGCGGTGACAGCTTTTCCCAACGAACCCCTCATCGCTCTGGCTCTGGTTATCGGACCTCTCATTGAACTGCCATTTTTGGCTGTTATTACTCAAGTGTTGCTCTGGATGTATCCAGCTTGCGAAAAAAAGAATTAAATGTTGAACGAAGTGAAAAGGAAGATTTGAAATTTTGTAATCTATAAGTTCGACAACTTTTTCTAAATTGGGGGGATTATATTTTAAATAGTAGTTAGTTATGATACGAATGATTATGCTTAGTATGAATCATATATACGCTATATCCGTTTTTTTGCTTACAAATTATTGTCACCAGGAACTCGTATTAATTTTAAATTCCTTTTTATGGCTTTAATTTGGAGAGAACGACACAAATAAATTTTCAGTTCTACAAGTATTATTTAGATATTTAGCTTATAAAAATATTTAGTATAGATCGCCTAGGCGGCCTAAAACAGCTTTAATTTTAGCTAGGTCCAGCATGGTAGCTTAATCTCGTATATGAAGCAGACTGCTTTGACGAATCCTGAGATAGATAGACTGGTTATAGCCGCCTGATCGGCCACCCGTATAATTACTATGCCATAAGGGTAAGCTCTTTTATTTGTATTTCAATATGCCGATCTGAGATAATGTTATATTGAATGCTATGAGTGTTTTTCCTATCTATGTATACGATGGTAAAATATATTTACCCAATATCTGAAATTAACCTGTGTAAAGATTGTATTTTATTACCAGGTAACCGCAATAGTATTTTATAATCCAAGAATGTTATAGAGTGCTGATTGCCTAAGTAACGATTCTATGACTATTATCCTGCCTTTCAATGTAGGTATGCTTCAGCCGATTCGGGATGAGAGCAAGCTAAATCTTTCCCTACCTGATTAAGTAGACTTATGATGAGTCAATGCCCACCATGCCTTTCCCGGAGATTGATTCTCCGGGGCCTTTCTCTAGGAATGTAGGTCATTAAGATTCTGGATCAGGTTTTACGCCAAAGACCATCATGGCTTGTTCTTGACACGGGCTTGTTACCAAAGCAGTCTGATTATCTAGCCGCCCGCAGATGCGGCGATAATTTTGTACTGTTAATTTTTCATATTTTTTAAATACTTTACTAAAATAACCACTCTCATTATAACCGAGACGAAATGCCACTTCTGCCAGCGAATGCTCGGTAAATATAAAATATGCCTTGGCTAGGCTTAATTTTCTCATGTGTAGATATACCATAACGCTGATTTGAAAATGTTTTTTAAAAATTCGGCTGAGGTGCCCTTGGCTAACATAGCAGTTTCTAACTATATCTTTTAGACCTATATTTTCTTTTAAATGCTCATCAATAAAGCTGAAGACCGTTTTTAAAAATGGGTATCTGAGGATGCTATTTTGTTGAAAAACATGGTTCATAACAACAAACAGCCAGAGTTCAACAACATTGACTATGGATAACAGAGCCAAGTCTATGGGAAACAGTTTTTCAATTTTTTTGTCGGGGTTGTCTGTTTCTTTAAGTGGATTAGTTAAAATTCGCCCGATATGGAGTAACAGATCGTGCATGCGGACGAAATCATAACTAGCCTCGACCTGGATAGCTGTGGCTATGGGCTTCATCTCATAATATACCCGGTTGAAATCACGGGAGCGAAGAATATCTAGAAGTTTTTTCACCTCTTTGTGAACATTCAGGTCGTGCTCAGTTTTGTGTGTAGCTAGAAGATTTCGAATTACTGCCGAGGATACCGGTTTGGATACATACTCTTTGATCTTGATTCGGAGGGCTTGGTGGGCTAATTTGAAACTGGTATAGGCTGATATAATAAAAATACTAATATTTGGGGCTCGGGCGAGTATCCGACCGGCAGTTTCCAGGCCAGAAATGCCTGGCATCATTATATCCATAAAGATAATATCTACCGGGTCTGTCTGGCAAATGCCAACCGCTGCCTGCCCATTAGCTACTGAATAAGCAACGACAAAACCCTCGGATTGAGAGACCATTAACTCTAAAGTTTTCCGCATTAGCGGGTCGTCGTCTACCACCATCACCCGGTACATAAGTTTAACCGTTTAGACAAAAGAATTGGATAACGAATAACGCTCTCCGTACCACGGCCGGGGCAATTATTTATTTTTACATCATAATCCAGCCCGAACAATTCTGTTAATCGGCGTCTAGCTCCTGCTACACCGGCTTCTATAGCTGGTCCTTCATAGTTACCATGATAGGGTTCGAAGAAGCGACCCAATTCTTCACCATTCAGACCAGCTCCATTGTCGTTTACCTTAATGGTAACTTCGGTTTCGTTAGAATCAACCGCGACGGATACCTTCAATATTCCATCTTCTTTAGCTGCCCAGCCGAAAAAAACCGCTCGTTCCACGAAAGGCATAAGTATATAAGAAGGCATTTCTAAGGAATAAAGATTTTCCGGTATTTCCACCGTATAATCGAAGGCATCCCCAAATCTAATCTGTTGCATTTTTAAATAATGCTTCACGTTTTCCATCTCTTTAGCTAGCCCGATAAACTCTCCGACTACTTCAAAATCGCTTAGGTACTCTGCCAGCATTATGGTTATTTCAGCCGTTTTGGAAGCGTTTTCTAATACTGCCAGGTTGGAAATAGAGCTCAAGACATTACGCAGCGAATAAAGGTTTCTCCTGGCCCTCAAGGCGGCCCTTTCTGCATTTTTTAAACTGATCGCACTTTCTAGATGTGACGGCGTGGCGATAGCTTTAATCAAGGTCTGTTCCTGACCTAACTCTGGCTCAGTATTCGCCACCCTCTCGCGGGTCGATAGTTGGCTCACAATCATTGTAATAAGTTCAACGAAGTGGAAGAATACCGTAAAATTAACTATTTGAATATCATCATATAGATTCTGCAAGCGGCGATTATTTAGGTGTTGGGCTCGGCTATATTTCATCAAATATTCAAGTCGGGCTATTTCATCCGGGGCCGTATCACACTTAACCTTGCCCGCCAGCATGGCCCCCATAAATTGACCTCGCACAATTATGGGTACCGTCACTTCTAAAAGACTATATGGACAGAAATAAATGTAATTATTGCTGTTTACTAGAGATTGGCTAACCCCGAAGCCATCCGAAGAACGACAGCTATGAGTTAAATCTTTTTTCTTTCGCATTTGCAAACAAAATTCAGGGAAATAAGTCGCCTTAGTTATCATATCTCCCTTGTAATCTAAGGTAGTGATAGCCAGGCCTGTGGCTTGAGAAATTGTCTCTTGGATATTTTCCAACTGACGTTTATCGAACAAATCAAGTAGGCTAAATCGGCTCAGGGCCGCATCCTGCATAAGGCCTCCATATTAATTCTTAGTGTTATCGTGGTTGTAGGCTTATTACAAATGGTCCATCCTAAACTTTAGAAGGTCTCTTTAATTTAAGTTGGATTTAAAAGGACGTTTCTTTGCGGCTTGATATTTTGCACATATAACCTAACGAGTAATAATGTATTGCGTTTGGTGGCGCGTTAAGATTTAATTTTTAGGGTAGATGAATTTTTAAAATGAAGCTAATAAAATTAAGATGCTAAATTAGTAATTTTTAGATATGGCTGGGTTGTTTCAATTTCGCTGATTAGGAGTCTTAATCGTATTACCTGTATAAATTATTACTGAAATATAATTATATAATTCCAAACATAAAACATTCCGGGGTCTTATTTCAGAGGTCGAAATTAGCTCTGGAAACATCTGAAACAGGCCGATTGGCCTAAACTCTCAGGGGGAGAAGTATCTATATGGATACCTATATTGATTACCAAAAAGTGGATGGCATCATCGAAGCGCATCATGGCCAGCCAAGCGCTATAATTGCAATTCTGCAAGAGATTCAGGAACAGTATCGTTACATTCCCAGGCAGGTTTTCCCTCATCTTTCTCGGCGAATCGGTCTCAGCGAAGCTAGCCTTTATTCAGTGACTACCTTTTATGAAAATTTTTCATTGGAACAGAAGGGTAAAATTGTCTTTAAAGTCTGTGATGGCACCGCCTGTCATGTGCGGAAATCACTACCAATCTTGGAACGGCTTCGCAAGGAACTGAGTCTTTCCGAAGAAAAAATCACGACCGACGACCTGGAGTTTACAGTAGAGACGGTAGCCTGCCTAGGCGCCTGTGGTCTTTCGCCAGTTTTAACCATTAACGGGAAAGTATACCCGGCTATGACCCCTGACAAGGCGTCTGAGCTTTTAAAATCCTTGAAAGAGGAGGTCAGGTCATGTTGAAAAATAAGCAGGAATTACGAGATTTACGAGAAAGATGTCAACGGGCAGCCCAGGATGAAGTCAAAAAAATCCTGGTCTGTGCCGGGACGGGTTGCGTGGCCAGTGGTTCGCTGGAAGTTTATGAGCGCTTTCAGATCGAGATGCAAGAAAAGGGTATTCCCTGTTCTGTAGAATTTATGTCGGATGTTCACGGTGTTGGTTTGAAGAAAAGTGGTTGCCATGGTCTGTGCGAAATGAGCGTTATGCTCCGTATAGAACCTGAAGGTTATATTTATACCAAGGTCAAACCGGAGGACTGCGCTGAAATTTTAACTGAAACAATTCAGCAAGGTCGGCATGTCGAGCGGTTGGCTTATACCAAAAATGGTTTAGTATGTAAGACTCAGGATGAAATACCCTTCTATAAAAAGCAAAAGCGCGTCGTTCTGGAACATTGTGGACGTATTGACGCTACCAGTCTTTTGGAATACCTGAGTGTGGGTGGCTACACGGCCTTTGAAAAAGCTCTTTTTGATATGGATAAGGAAGGGATCGTTCGGGAGATTTCTGAATCCAATCTGAGGGGTCGAGGCGGCGGTGGTTTTAAAACTGGTCAAAAATGGTCTCAGGTTAGCCGCCAGAAAGAAAATAAAAAATATGTCGTCTGCAACGGGGATGAAGGTGACCCCGGGGCGTTTATGGATTGCAGCATTATGGAAGGGGATCCTCATCGGATGTTGGAAGGCATGATGATTGCCGGTCTGGCCTGTGGCTCCGATGAAGCCTATATTTACGTCCGCGCCGAATATCCTCTGGCGGTCAGTCGTCTCAAGACCGCTATCAGTCAGGCTGAAAAATATGGGATTTTGGGCGATCATATTTTGGGCAGCGATTTTAATTTCCACATCCACATCAATAAAGGGGCCGGAGCCTTTGTTTGTGGTGAAGGTAGTGCTTTGACCGCCTCTATCGAAGGGAAACGGGGCATGCCTAGAGTTAAACCGCCCCGGACAGTTGAGCATGGGCTTTTTAATAAACCCACAGTCCTCAATAATGTTGAGACCTTCGCTAATGTCCCAGTAATTATCGATAAAGGAGCCAGTTACTTTTTGGGCATCGGTCCTGGCAATAGCCCTGGTACCAAGGCTTTTTCTATTACGGGGACTATCGCAAATACAGGTCTGATCGAGGTGCCTATGGGGACCACACTTCAGGAAGTAATTTTCGAAGTTGGCGGAGGGTTGAAAGGCGGTTCTAAATTTAAGGCTGTTCAAATCGGTGGGCCATCCGGTGCTTGTCTGACTGAAGAACACTTTAACCTGCCTTTAGATTTTGACTCGTTGAAAAAAGTTGGAGCTATGATTGGATCCGGTGGTTTGGTTGTAGCTGATGAAAATACCTGCATGGTGGAAATAGCCCGGTTTTTTATGAGTTTCACTCAAAAGGAATCCTGTGGTAAATGCGTGCCTTGTCGGGAAGGCACCAAACGAATGCTTAAGATCTTGGAACGAATTGTCGCCGGCGATGGTCGAGACGGTGATATAGATTTGCTTCTGGATTTGGCTGGTACTATAACCGCCACGGCGCTCTGTGGTTTGGGTAAAACGGCTCCTTCTCCAGTCATTAGTACTATCCGTTCTTTTCGCCATGAATATGAAGCCCATATCTACGAAAAGCGCTGCCCAGCTCATTCCTGCGAGAAACTCAAGAGATTATCTATAAACCCGGAAACGTGTAAAGGGTGTTCTAAATGTTCCAAGGTTTGCCCGGTTGAGGCCATCAGTGGCAAAGTTAAGACTCCTTTTGAAATTAATTCCGAGAAATGCATAAGATGCGGCGCTTGCGTGGAAGCTTGCAAGTTTGATGCCGTTACGGAAGGATGGTGAGCCATGTCAAATAATGGGACCATGGTTATCGATGGGTTGACCGTTGAAATAGGCGATGAAAAGAATCTGTTAGAGCTCATTAGAAAAGCGGGCACAGAATTACCGACTCTTTGTTATGCTTCTGAACTTTCTATCCACGGAGCTTGCCGCATGTGCATGGTGGAAAATGAAAGGGGGGGGCTAGACGCCGCTTGTTCCGAACCACCCCGTGCCGGTATGGAAATAAGGACTAATACCGAAAGATTGAGAAAATATCGCAAGAATATTTTGGAGCTTTTATTGGCCAACCATTGCCGCGATTGTACTACTTGCGGTAACAGTGGCCATTGTAAATTACAGGATTTGGCTATACGCTTTAATATAGATCGGGTTCGTTTTGTAAATATGGCTCTGGACCCCAAGCCTGATAATTCTTCGTTGTGCATAACCAAAGATGAAAATAAGTGTATACTTTGCGGTAATTGCGTACGTATGTGCAGTGAAATTCAAGATGTTGGCGCCATAGATTTCGCTTTTCGCGGTTCTAAAATGAAGGTTACAACGGCCTTCAACATTCCGATAGGGGAATCCAACTGCATCGGCTGCGGCCAATGCGCCACTGTCTGCCCAACCGGAGCTATTGTTGTTCGCGATAATACCGAAGCCGTCTGGCGGGAACTGGGTGACAAAAATGCGGAAGTGACTGTTCAGATCGCCCCTGCCGTCCGGGTAGCTCTAGGGAAAGAATTCGGCCTGAAAGAAGGGGAAAACTCCATGGGGCTGATAGTATCCGCACTCAGGCGGATGGGATTTCATAAAATTTTTGATACTTCCACCGCGGCCGATTTAACTGTACTTGAAGAAAGTAGGGAATTGCAGAATCGACTGAAAGAGAAGCATGACTTTCCTTTGTTTACTTCTTGTTGTCCGGCCTGGGTCAATCACTGTGAAAAACGCTACCCCGAACTTATGGCTAATGTTTCAACTTGCCGTTCCCCAATGCAGATGTTCGCTTCGGTTATCAAGGAACAATATTGTAATTCTAGTAAACGCCAAGTTCATGTGGCCATCATGCCCTGCACGGCTAAAAAATTTGAAGCGGCTCGAAACGAATTTAAAACAGATGAACGGCCCAATGTTAATTACGTTCTCACTACTCAGGAAGTTATCCGCATGATTAAAGGATCAGGTCTGATATTTTCAAACCTGGAACCTGAAGCTGTAGATTCTCCCTTCGGGCTTATGACTGGATCAGGAGTTATTTTCGGAGTCACTGGCGGAGTAACCGAAGCAGTATTGCGGGATATATCTTCTGACCGAAGTAATTCCGGACTCAATAAGATTGCATTTATAGGGGTGCGGGGCATGACCGGTGTTAAAGAGGCCCAGGTAACTGTTGGTGAACGCGAAGTGAAGATAGCGGTAGTTAGTGGGTTGGGCAATGCCGACCGAGTCATAGAGGCGCTTAAATCTGGCTGCAAAAAGTATGATTTTGTTGAAATTATGGCCTGTCCTGGTGGTTGTGTCTGCGGTGCCGGCCAACCCTACATCCCTGCGGAACTGAAAATAGATCGGGCGAAAGGTCTTTATTCTGTAGATAAACTTACCAGCATAAAACGATCTGGCGAAAACCCGTTGGTTGATTTGCTTTATAATGGGTTATTAAAAAACAAATCACATCAATTGTTACATGTATCGTATACTAGTGCAGGAAAAGAGAGCCATATATGATGGATAAATCCTGAAAACAACCTGACTGTAGAGTCTAGTTTTATTTCTGTTTGGTAGTTTTTTAAATAAGCGGATGGGTTGACTTTCCAGTTGATCCATTCGCTTTTAATGTTGACTAGTTCCGCTTATTCCAACAATCTTAAGTCGCTTATTAATTGATCTTTAGAGTTGGGGGTGTTAATTTTTCGTTGTTATTTAATAGTTTAAAATTAACCGGAATTCGGCGATTGATGTCAGTTCCGATCAAGCCTAGCTCAGCGCAGAAAAGGTGCGATTTATAGTTCTCTAAATTATCGTATAAAGAGATAGTTTCCATAGTGTTTGTTTAGGATCTCCTTTAAAGAGCTAATTTTAGTTTGCATAACTTTGGGGGTGAACGTTAGAGTTTTAACTCTATTCTTTAGCGGGGTTAAATAGGTCTTGGCCAGTTCGGATCGTCCGACTACTTCAATCAGCCAGAAACAGCAAGACCTATTATAGGGATAATTTTTTATGGTAGGTAGCTGATATAACCGTTGATAACGATTAGGTAGCCTTAAGAATGCTCTGTCCTTGGAAGCCTTAGATTTCTCCCCCATTAAGTTTGAAATCCAGAATTAATTCTTTAGTCGATTGGATTTTACTACTGATCACGAATGTCCCTTTACTTTCGCTTAACGTTCTATGTCGCTACTTTAAAATAGCATATCAGATATCCTGATAATAATCTTTCGCTTAACTTTAATTATAAGTGAGACCTAAGATGTAACGATAATAAAATTAAGGCTTGTTCGAGGCGAAATTAAGATAGAATAGTGAAGGAAGATAGTAAGTTCTGCTGAACGATAAAAGACAGATATTTAGGTTTATAGATGGTATTTATCTGAAGCTTAGGCCTAATATAACTTGGTTATAGTCAGCTCATACGGGGATTAGTTGAATAGTCTGTACCATACGGCTTACTACATTAGAGGCTGACTGAGGTCGTGTCCTAATCGGGCGGTTGAATTTTTAAACTTTCGATGTACGAGATCGTTGAAACTTTGCTCGAATTTGCAAATTTTTTTAGGGACATAGAAACTTTAATTCGTTCCCGCGTCAGTATCGCTCTCAAGCTCAGCTATTCAAATAACAGTTGAATTAGAGGGCGAATGACTCTAAGCCCGAAGTATTTATCTTCTTCTTTCTGGTAGCGAGATTGATGAACTTTCATAAATTCGGCCTGTTTAGATTGGATGGTGATTTATTAACAGTGGAACTGAACTAGGCCCGTGTCTGCAACAATAATTTTCATACTTAGATTGATAAACTTAGTGTTAATAGTTAGCGTTCCTATGTAGAGTGTGGCTTAATTCATCCGGTTTGACAGAAGTTTCAAGACCACTTTAACAAGCCTTGCGGCGTTTGTTTAGAAGTTAGTGGTTTAGAGGGGTATGAAACAGAGGGTATTTTTGAAGCAAAAAGAATCGATCCTTAATTTTTTCGGCGGCCATCGAGAGGACGCAAGGTGGTTATTATTTACGAACATATTGTTTTTCTTTTGGTGCCGGAGGTCGGAGTCGAACCGACATGCTCTTTCGGGCGCTGGATTTTGAGTCCAGTGCGTCTACCAATTTCACCACTCCGGCGAGTAAATTTTGTGTATTCAAGCATAATAGAGACTGTTTGTCAAGAACGGAATCAGCGTTAGTGGGGTCATCTGAAGCGATCTTATTTTTTTATTCTATCTAGATTAGTGTTTCAGGGTTTTGCTGATGGAGTGGGCTTAGCCCACTGTGGGACCGACCTTATGATAACTACCGATGGGGTACTGTAGATAGTGGGATCAACTTTAAATATATCCAAACTGCCGCTTCCCGCTTTTAAGCCTTTCTCAACTTTGACGTCGATAATACGGTCCCTAAAAAGAGTATGGTTATCTAACTCCAGAGTCCCAAAAAGTTCATATTTAATAACTATAGGCGCTTTGGTCACGTAGAGAGCTTTAACTAGTTTGCTGTCGATCGGGGTTAGATCGGTCGACAGCAAATTTATTGTAATCCTAGCTGGAGATTATCCCGATGTAATTAGCAACTACAGTTAGTTGAGAGTCGGGGATGTTAACGGTAGTCTTATTTTTTAAGATAGTTGCATGAGTTCAGCGAGGTGACCTGATGGCCATAGCCAGATAGGGTAGTTTAGAGTAGGTAATGCCGCTTCAGGCGGTAGTTCTAATATTGGAGCGGTTGTTGGATTGTAGGGATTAACCAGACAGGTAAGTAGGAGAAAGGCTAAGGTTCGGATGTTAAGAGATTTTTTCGCGAAGAGTTCTTTAATCGGAAAAACCGAAGATAACTAAATTATTAGTCTTCAGGTGACACTGACTGAAAACAATAAAAATCACGTTCTTAATATAAAATATGATAGTAATCCTTATTAATATAAAAGGAAATTAGCTCTTAAGTTGAAAAATTTGGCAAAGCTTGTCACTTTTAAAGTCGCTTTATTTCGGTGATTTTAGGACCACTTTTTTCGTCTAAAAAATCTATGGTAGATTATTTCCAATTTAAGGCCCCTATAAAGACTGACTATTTTTATAATTCCTTTTATTTCTTTTTTGTATATACGGCGTGAAGAAAGGCCTGTAGATGATATTACCTTTTAAAAACGAGTTATCATTTTTATTTGTAACCTAGAATTAGTTGAAAAGATAATACTTTTTTCTTAAATAGTTGTGTCAAGGGTATCTTTTTTCTCTTTATATAATAAAATAGAAGCCTTAATTTTTTCTCTATTTTTTTAAATCTAATACGTTAACGAAAACGAATTAAATTATGTAATGCGCAAGGTGCGATCCATTAAAAGATTGTCTCTCCAAAAGTATTGGAAATAGTAATTACGTAGCTATTCTTAAATAATTTAGTTTATCGCTTAATGTTTTAAGTTATTTTATGATCAATAACCTGCTTATTAAACGAATATTTTTGGCTGGACGTCTCTGGTCGAAATAACATTCTTGAAGCTCTTATTCTAAGAATTTCCATGGTATTTTTCCGACTAGTTACGGATAGTCACGTCGAGGGTTAATTTACTTCAGTAAATCTTCCTTTAAGCAGAATGCCTTATTCTGATTGTAGTAGTGGTATTCTTATACATCCCCTGAAGGGGAGAGTATTTTAACTGGGGGTTTCAAGTAAGTTCCAGACTGCGTAGTCAAAATTATACTATAATTGGTACGATTAATTAATTAAAAAGCAAGCGATTAATATATTTTAAAGGTTTAATTATTCATTTATAGACTGACCCAACTAAATAGTTATAACGGCCATTGATTTTATTTTGAAAATAATGGTATAATTTAAAAATATTTCAGAGAGAAAATAATAATCGTGATACCAAAAACAACTATTAATTTTAATAGTATAGATGATATAATTTAGAGTTTAACTAGTGGTTTACCTCGGCTGAGCCGAAAGACGCTTTCGGATTTCTGGTTTATTTACTCGACTCTTCCTTTGCGAAATCGTATTTAAAACTTAATCTGAAATTGTCTTTTACTGCAATGGGGGGACATCATCATTAATAGACCTTTTACTACGAAAAAATGATAACCCCTGTACCGTTATAACTATGTTTTCCAAGCCGGTATCTGTCATGTGGTCTATTATACCCAAGCTGTTTCGCCAGGAAGACGGTCGTCAGTAGATAGAGTGATTATACCAGGACCGTCTATTCAGGCTTGACGTCGTTCCCAGCTGGCTTGCCCTCCTTAGGTCAACTATTTTCAGCATGATGTAGGGCTATTATTTATTAGATCTTTTCGAGATCACCGATGAAATTTCTTTCACCGGCGGCAACATTTCTGAAGTCATCAATTCGGAGGAAGGGGTTATTCTAGCCGAAGATGGAGTTTTATAGAGACTGGCTGGGCTCTGATGTGTCTACCCGGTGATATACAACCGGTGTTTTGGTGTTAGCTGCGGACTGACTATTTCCTCCAACTATGCACCCACGGTGACCGTCATAGATCGAAACGTGGTTAAAAAAATAGATTATTTTTCTTTTTCCTATTATCTAAAGCGTCTTAGTTCTGATCCTCATGATTTTAAACTTTTATCGGGTCACTCTCTTTCGCCGTGTGTAGGGGATCTGATTTAGGCTGATGATGGTATAACGGAGGTACGCGTCATACTAGGGTTTGATTTTAAAACTCAGAACGATATTTTTTTCGCCGTTATCCTCTTAGACTCCAAAATTAGGCTGAATTTTCTGGCGCCGGAAAACGTCATGCAATCTAGTAGTGCTTGGGTTGGCTGACTGAAAAGAGCAGGACTGAGCAGATTGTCAGATATAATTATAGTCTGTTTGTTCGTGGTCTGTATGGATCGTTACTATAACTAGGTAGGTCACGACAATTCCGAAGACAGAGATCTTAAGGATAATTTATCAGCAGATTTGTCTTTGTGCAGTTATTACGGCCATGGCGTAGTTAACCTCATTCGGGATAAATTTAGCAATAAGTTTAATTGCGTCCACGTTGATTCAATTGTTATATGTCCTTTTTTGACCGTAGTTTAATTTCAATGAAGACACCTTTTAAATGAACTAGAGCGTTACAAGGGTTTATGGTCAGTCGGTTGACCTTTTAACCGGTTTGAACAGAGAGGCAATTGTGTTTGAAACTTTGCGTGTGTCGTTTTTCTAAATTAGTGTAGCTCTCGAGAGAGCTGGTTAAGATTCTGCTTCGGGAAGGCGAGGGATTTTTTACTCATTGTTTATGTCCTGATTTGGTGCCCGACGGTTTGGTGCGGAAACTGCGGGGTAGTTTATCTGAATATCGCTTTGCTGTGCTTAAGTTCGTGGCGGCTGCGTGTGGGTGGCTGAGGCGGTTCCCAGTATAAGGAGACACGGCTTTGTTTAATCTACTTTTAATTACCGACTTAATTAATTTTATTTTGCGGATCGAGGAGTAGGAACAGTGGCAAAGTTGGGTTAATAAAGCTCCGGCTCTGCGGGTGATTTATGTTAAGGTTCTGATGGTTGACGATATTAATCTTAATCGGCTGGTTTGCGAAAAAAAAATTAAATAAATACGGAATCGAGCTAGTCTGCGCTTTAAGCAGCGCGATCACTTTGGTGATATGTAATTAAAATAAATTCGATATAATTTTTTTGGATTATATCATGTTAGAAATGGGTGGAGTGGAAGTAGTTAAGTGCCTATGGGCTGGCGACAGTTTCAATAAAAACAGTCTGATCATCGTTCTGACCGTCAACATAGTGAATGACATGCGTGAATGTTACCTAGCTGGTATATGGGTAACATAGTCAGTAAACTTATCGATTAGGTAGGATTAGTTCGGATTTTTATTTATTGGCTACCGCTGGAGGAATCGTTGATTTTCAACTCAGATTGACTTAGGCTATAACTTAATTCCAGGTGGTAAATCAATACTCATGGACGATCATTTTAAATATCACGATTCTGCTTTAGACTTGGATTTGGATGGCCCGGCCGTCTTGGATAATATGGGTAAACCGCGAACTAGGCGTTCTCGCTCCGGTCGCTGGGGCGAGGGTAAAGTTCCAGTTTCCAGAAAACGCTCTTACGCTCCTAGAGGCGGAGGTTTTTTCGATGGTTTTTTTAACGGCCTTATCTGGGCCTTAATCGGATTTGGTATTGCGATTTTGGCCACCCTATTCGGCATATATGCCTATTTTTCTCCGGATTTGCCTTCCACCGCCAGGTTGAAAAATTATGCGCCACCCACGGTAACCTATTTTTACGCCGACGATGGCCGTGTCATCGGCGAATATTATCATGAACGCCGCTTTGTTCTACCCCTATCGGAAATTCCCCAGGTGATCCGCAAAGCCTACATGGCCGTGGAAGATGCCGCTTTTTACGAGCACCAGGGTGTCAACCCTAAGGGCCTCCTGAGGGCCTTTCTAATGGCACTCAAAGAAGGTCAAGCTACTCAGGGCGCTTCCACCATAACCATGCAGGTGGCTCGGGCCTTTCTACTAACTCCGGAAAAAAAATTAACTCGAAAACTTAAAGAAATTATTTTGGCTTTCCGTATTGAGGGTAATTTTAGTAAAGAGCATATTCTTTATCTATATCTCAATCAGATCTATCTGGGTGAAGGAGCCTATGGGGTGGAGGCGGCCGCCCGAACTTATTTCGGCAAATCTGCCATTTCTCTGACCCTAGCCGAGGCGGCTATTCTGGCTGGCATAACTCAGGCTCCCAGTCATAACCCTATTACCGACCCGGAACAGGCCCGGAATCGTCAGAAGCATGCCCTCGACCGGATGTTAAAACTTGGCTACATTAGTGTGGCTGAGTACGAGGCGGCCGTAAATGAACCCTGGCGGATTAAGCCCTCCTGGCCTAACCCCAATACCGTTGTTGCCCCTTATTTTGCTGAGCATGTCCGCCGCCTTCTTGAAGAAAAATTCGGGGCCGATAGCCTTTATAATAATGGTTGGCGGGTTTACACTACCGTAAATATTGAAGACCAGAAAGCCGCCGACCGGGCTGTAGCTCAAGGGCTTTGGGAATATGCTCGCCGGCGTGGTTACCGGGGGCCGGAAAAACATTTTGAAACGGATAAACAGATAGCCGCCTTTTTGACTGCTGAGGGTCGGGTGAAGGGTAAATTAGCTCCGGGTCGTTTATATCGAGCGGTAATCATGAAAGTTGATGATCAGAGTGGTGTCCTGACTGTGCGGGTTGGGACGGGTACAGGTAAAATAAGTCTTAAAAACTTGACCTGGGCCCTTAAGGGTGCTGGGGTTGCTCGGGTTTTCAGACGGGGCGATGTGGTGTGGGTGCGGCTGGACGACGAAATTGCCTCGCCGGGTAGTCAGAGCCAGGTTCTAGCCTTGACTCTGGAACGGCAGACTGATCTTCAGGCTGCGCTGTTAAGTATCAGGGCTGATACCGGAGATGTAAAAGCTATGGTGGGAGGCCGCGATTTCAATGAGAGCCAGTTTAATCGGGCCATTCAGAGTCAGCGCCAGCCTGGATCATCATTTAAGCCTATTTTGTATACGGCGGCTATGGAAAATGGTTATACTCCCGATTCTATTTTAAACGATGCTCCTTTTGTTGTCGATGATGTCGGGAGTCAGCGACGCTGGAAGCCTGTTAACTCGGATTTAAAGTTTAAAGGTCCCATGACTCTTTATACGGCTTTGGTTGGATCGCGTAACCTTATCTCTATTAAATTGTTGGACAGAATTGGTTTTGAACCGGTCTTCAAGACAGCTGCAGCCATGGGGATAACTGAAAAATTACCCCGTAGTTTAACTATCGCTCTGGGCGCTTACGGTTTGCACATGCCAGAACTAGTGACGGCTTATTCTACCTTTCCCAACATGGGGATACGGGTAACCCCGCGTTACTTTACTCGTATTGAGGATCGCTACGGAAACGTGGTGGAAACAGTTGAATCAGAACGAATTTTAGCCATAGACCCCGGTGCGGCCTGTGCTGTAACCTGGATGCTCAGAGGCGTAGTGGATCATGGGACGGCGACTGTAGTTAAACCTCTGGCTCGGCCGGTGGGTGGTAAGACCGGTACTACTAACGACTTTTCCGATGCCTGGTTTGTCGGGTTTACCCCGGAACTAGTCACTGCCGTCTGGTTAGGTACCGATCAGCAGCGACCCAGAGCTGTGGGCGAAGTGGGCGGCCGGGCGGCTGGGCCTATTTTTCTGTATTATATGCGCGAGGTTTTGAAAGATGTGCCTATAACCGATTTTAAAGTGCCGCCGGAAGCTGAGATTCAGCCCAATGGAAGCTTCGGCGTTTGTTATAAAGTTGGGACTATCGGTACGGGCATTTCGGAAACCCAGGTTATCGACGATCCCGAAGACGCAATCTTACGAAATGATTTTGAAGACTCGGACGATAACGGGATTCCGGCGGTCGCCACCGTTCTGGACAGTGAAGAAGCCTATCTTCGTCGTTATGAAAAATTGCCCGAGGCGGAAATGCTGGGTGAGGGTGGCGACTGATTCAATTTGGATGGCCCAAGAAAAGAGAGTTAGTGAATAAAATAATATTAGCCAGCTTTAAATTCCAAACCGTTGACGACCACGGCGGGTTAGTTTATTGTATGATTAGTTTGATTAAGGGTCTGAAATTCGTCGTTCTGGTTGTGGCCGAAGGGAGGTCAATTTTTCTGTTCATCTCTGATGACTGAGGATCTAGCTATTAAGATGCATCTGGGGAAAGATTGGGTCAGAGTGGATCTGGAGATATCCTGATTCGAAGTGCAGTTCGAGGTGTTTTTTTTACTAACGGTGGTGGCCGACCATGAGCTGGAACCTAGTTGGCCGTTGTTGTTTTGCTCGTAATTGTGTTTTGTGCTAAGGGGTCTTTGGTGATCTTCGCTTGTTGCTAGCTAAGATCAATTATTATCTCGACCAGGTGCGGGGCTATCTGTGGCTTTCTTTCCTCGGGGGGGCACGGAATTTTTCGGTGTAAGGTCGATTATATTTTTACTCTAGCTCTTTTAGTTCGTAATCAGAATAGCAATGTTATTTTTACTGCAGCCTGGTCTCGATTAGTCTCTTTTTACACTGAATTATTGAACTGACACTGAATATTTCTAGTTGGTTAGGGCGCTTTACCTGGCTGTCTGTTTTAAATGGTTACGGTCTAGACAAGTTTTTTAACGAAATCTGCCTGGGACTGGTTATGATTCGCCCGATCTTGAAGTAGATTAAAGGAAAACTGGCGGTGTAACTTTGCTCTGTCAGATGGAGGAGCAACTTACCGCTCATTATGCTGATCAATTTAGTCGTTTGATTATGGAATTTGGTTCAGAATATTAATTGGTCGGATGATCTGGTTATCTAATGTATAGATCCCTATCTTGAATGTATAGGCGACATTGTTTTAGGAGTCGGTGAAGAACTGATTCAGGCTATATTAGTGAGAATCTTAATTTTATCTAATTTTGGGAGGAAGTCTTAGAGCCGCCGGGCGGAATTTTGACGAAGCCAATTTCTTTCTATTTATTTGGATAGGCCGCTTCGACTGTCGCCTTGGGATGGTGGGCAGGGATAGCGACTCGACTCGGCCGAGTTCTTCTGATCCTGTCATTTTTGAATATGGCTCGGTTAGTAAAATGGGAAAAAACGGGATAATATAAAACTTTGGACCAAATTATGGCTTAGATCTTTCCCGGAGTTTTTGGCTTTCGTATCGACTTAAATATGGTGGAGAGGTTTCTTCGTTTCTTGAATACATACCGGGGGGACTTTGAAAGAATGTTTTATAGACTTAGTAGACGTCAGAGCTGGAAATGAACTGAGGAAGTCCTTAAATCATGGTAATCTTTGGCGGGATATCAGAGAGGCTTAGGCGTCCTGGCTCGGTTTTATCTACTAGACTAAAAATATCTGGGCCCTATTCAGGCCTCTACTCTGATTTGTTTAATTTTAGCGGCTCTCTATGAGGATATCAAGGTTTAATTTCTTCAGCTATTCCTAATTAAACCTGAGGCTATGGAATGTTCTCTCATCGCCTCTTTTATTGTTTGCATAAATGGAGGTTTAAATTTTTTCAATATAATACGTAATGAACGAACCCGGTTTGTTTGTTTTATAAATTTCTATCGTAGCCGGGCCTCGGGTTACATTCAGAATTTGTCGGTTATGGTCCTCTCTATTCTGCGTTTACTCTTTCTGACGGCTGCTATATACGAGTACCTGATCCGAGCGAGCTGTTTAGTCTGGGATTTTATTTATAATTTCGCCGTTGAAATCGGCGATTTTATTTTAGATGCCCGTCCCGGTTTTGGCTTGGCTTGCTCCTATTCTAACTTCAGTCCGGTTTGAAACCAGTCAGAGTGGGGCCGTCCAGTTTTGGGCTCTATTCTCTGGTAACCTCTAGTTGAGTATGATCACAGTCGTTGACATTGGTCGGAATTCAAGCTCAATGAGCGAGTTCTGGTTATTTAATAGCACAAGATATTGAGGTCGTTTTCGGAAGACTGA
>LQAA01000104.1 GCA_001577715.1 Candidatus Adiutrix intracellularis
GGGCGCGAAGCCAAGGAAATGTTGGGTAAAACTCCCGGTAACATCATTGCTATCCGGCCGATGAAAGATGGAGTCATTGCCGATTTTGAAATAACCCAAGCTATGCTTCGTCATTTTATTAATAAAGTTCAAAAGCGCCCCTTTATTAAACCTAGAATTATTGTGGCCGTACCTTCAGGTATTACTCAGGTGGAAAAGAAAGCCGTGCGCGAGGCGGCTGAACAGGCTGGGGCCAGAGAAGTTCATCTTATTGAAGAACCGATGGCTGCGGCCATTGGGGCCGGTCTTCCAGTGACTGAGCCAACGGCTAATATGGTAGTAGATATAGGCGGTGGTACCACGGAAGTAGCGGTGATCTCTCTGGCTGGCATTGTTTATTCCAAGAGTACCCGTGTGGGCGGTGACAAGATGGATGAAGCTATTCTTCATTATATCCGCAAGAAATATAACCTGCTTATCGGGGAGCGTACAGCTGAACTTATCAAGCAGGAAGTTGGTACCGCTTATCCGTCCGATCAGGTGGATACCTTAGAAGTTAAAGGTCGAGATACGGTCACCGGAATTCCCAAAGTGGTTGCCATTGATTCAGAAGAAATTCGCAAAGCCCTGATCGAGCAGATCGATGCTATTGTCGAAACTGTACGCATCGCCTTGGAGCAAACGCCGCCGGAACTAGCGGCTGACATTGTCGATCGAGGAATTGTTCTAACCGGTGGTGGGGCTAAACTTCGGCGTCTGGATATTTTGTTGCGCGAGGAAACGGGTCTACCCATCGTTATTGCCGATGACCCGTTGATCACGGTAGCGGTCGGTAGCGGCCGGGCTATTGAGAATCTAGACGTTCTTAAACTTATCAGTATTCAGTGATGTTTGAGCGGGTAAAATGGTTTTTGCCGGCTTTAACTTTACTTTTGGCTCTATTTTTTTTATTCGCTTCCAGCCACGACGTTCTTTGGCGGGGCAATCCTTTAAGTTCTTTAGCTCTGGAGGTGGTTGGTCCGATAGAGCGGCTTTTGGCCGTTGCCGCCTTTCGCGTGGAAACTCTGTGGCGGAACTATTTATATCTGGTCAATTTACGTCAGGAAAATGAGGCCTTGCATGAGTTACTTGACCGCCAGGAACGAAAAATCATTGAATTAGTTGAATTTAAGGTCGCTCATGATCGTTTAACTAGTCTTTTGGGCCTGCAGGAGGCTTATCCCCACCTTATTATGAAACCGGCCCACGTCCTGGCTCGGGATCCGGTTCCCTGGGCGCGTTCAGTCATTATCAGCCTTGGTGCTCTGGATGGCGTTTTAATAGATCAGGCCGTTATTCAAAATCGGGGGGTAGTGGGCCGAGTCATAGAAACCGCCCCTCATTATGCCCGGGTGCTTCTGGCCACAGATTTCACCAGTTCTATTGACGCTTTCGTTCAACGTAGCCGGGCTGTGGGGTTATTGCGCGGCGGTGGTTCCGGACCTTTGCTTCTGAAATATGTGCGTAAAGATGAAGATGTCTGCTCTGGCGATCAGATTATCACTTCGGGTTTAGATGGATTTTTCCCTCGGGGTCTAGCTCTGGGCACAGTTAGCTGGGTTAACCGCCAGAGTGTCGGGATGTTTATGGAAGTGGAGGCTTATCCCCAGGTGACTTTTGACCGTCTGGAAGAAGTTATGGTTCTAATTAATCTAGGCCCGCCTATTGACTGGTTAACTCTAGCTCCACGCTTTAGGTCCCTCCTGGAAGATGCTCGAATTTGGGACGTTCCTCCCCCTATTCAGCCATGAACGGCCCGGATTACTATCTATCGCGGCCGTTTGGCTTTCGTCAAATCGATTTTCTGTTGCTAGTGCTTCTGGGCTTCTTTTTAATTCTTGGACAAAGTGTTCTGGCCCTAAGAATCGGCTCGGTCGACTTCGTGCCGGAATGGGCCGTACCACTCATTATTTTTATCGTTTTGCGGGTCGAGTTATGGGTGGCGGTTCTGGCCGCTTTTATTTTAGGTTTTTTCCGTGATGTTTTTTGGGGGGGACCGTTGGGGTTTTATCAGTTGAGTTTAATTATAATGACTTGGCTCTTTTACCCCTTTCGTCTGCGATTCGATTTTTTTACCCCTTGGGCCTTGATGTTTCTGGTCTTTTTTTTTACTTTGGGCGGCGATTTTGTAATTCTGATCCTGATTCGGGTCGTTTTGGGTTGGCCCGGTCCTGGCTTCAATCCTGGGTTAACTTTTTTAGTTTCTTCTGGTATCTCCGCTTTAGTGGCGCCGTTTTTGTTTGCTGTCCTTAAACGTCTCATCCGCAGAGCTAACTGAAATAAATTATGGATAAAGGCGATCACCCGTTTATAGAAAAAATAAATCGGTCTCGGGGCCGTTACGTTCTTTTGTTTTGGAGTATGATTCTATTTTTTTTGCTTTTAGCCGGGCGCTTGTGGTATCTGCAAGTGCTTAAAGGGCCAGAATTATTAAATCGCAGTGAAACTAATCGTATAGTAATGGTGGATCTGCCCCCGGTGCGCGGTCTAATTATGGATCGTAACGGTGTAGTTCTGGTGGATAATCGGGCTACTTTCGATCTGGTCGTCAAAAAATCAGAGATTAAGGATGCGGAACCTTTGCTAGCTGAAATAGCTAGTGCCACAGGACGCTCTCTGGGTAGTTTGATAAAAAAATATAGAGCTTTACCGAAAAAAACAACTAATTTTAGCGTGCTAATTCACGCTTTAAATCGGGAAGAACTGGTGGCTCTGGAAACTCGACGTTATCGCCTGCCTGGGGCTAGTATTGAGGTTAATTACGGGCGGCAGCCACTGTCGGATGTTTTAGCTTCCCACCTCCTCGGTTATCTAGGGGGAATAAGTTCCAGTCAGCTTAAAGCTGAACGTCTGTTCATAAAAAGCGAACTACGTCGCTTGGTGCGCGAGGGCGAGACTCGTGAAGCTGCCCAGACTCAGATTTATAGCCGCTATAAGCCCCACCGGATCGGAGATTTGGTTGGTCAGAGCGGCGTGGAGCAGAGTTTAGAATTTGAGCTTCAGGGCCGCCGCGGTTACGCTGTCCGGGAGGTTGATTCCCGGGGTCGGATAGTTAAAGAGATGGGAGGAGTAAACCCTGAACCGGGTCATAATATTCGCTTAACCATCGATAGTCGACTTCAGGCTGTGGCCATGTCGCTTTTGAACTCGCGGGCTGGCGCCATTGTAGTTATAGACCCTCGCAATTTTGAAATTTTAGCCCTAGCCTCCAGCCCCACTTTCCGCCTGAGCGATTTTACTGGTGGTATCAATACCCAGCGTTGGAGTTCACTCATTAAAGACCGCTTTCATCCCCTGATCAATCGGGCCATCTCCGGGCAATATCCGCCTGGTTCCACCTTTAAAATAGTGGTAGCTCTAGCCGCTCTAGCCGAAGGGGTCATCACTCCCCGGACTACCTTTCATTGTTCCGGCAGCCTGCAGACTGGCGATATCACTCTCGGCTGTCACAATCGTTTTGGTCATGGGACGCTAGATTTGAAAGGGGCTCTCACTTATTCTTGCGATGTCTATTTTTACGAGGTGGGCCGTCGTCTAGGTATCAACCGGCTGGTTCAGTTTGCTCGAGAATTTTTCGGGCTGGGTCGGTGCACAGGCATTGATTTGCGGGCGGAAGCAGCGGGGGTTATCCCCGATCCCGAATGGAAACAGCGCACTAAGGGGCAGAAATGGACACCAGGAGAGACTATGCTTGTATCTATTGGCCAGGGTTCGGTTTTAACCACGCCTCTGCAGGTGGCCCAGTATACCGCAATGGTGGCTAACCGGGGTCGTCTCTTCCGGCCCCAGTTACTTAAAGATATTATTGATGTGGAGGGCCGTCTAGTGCGGAATGTGGAGCCGGAAATCATCTCTCAGATGAACATCGACTCTCAAATAATGAAAGCGGTGCGGGAAAGTCTGGAAGCGGTGGTGGATTCGCCTTGGGGTACGGGCCGCCGGGCCGCTTTACCGGGGCTGCGGGTTTCCGGTAAAACCGGCACTTCGCAGGTGGTCAGTAACAAAGTTTATCAAAATTACTCCAGCCGGCAGTTACCTTATGAATATCGGGATCACGCTTGGTTTACCAGTTACGCTCCTTCGGATGAGCCGGAGGTTGTTGTGACTGTATTGTTAGAAAATACTGGCGGGGGTGGGGTTTATGCGGCTCCGTTGGCTAAACAGATGCTAGCCGCCTTTTTTAATCCCTCTATTATGGCCGCTAAACTGCCTCGGCCTCAGCTTCAGCCCGACCGAGAACAGGATGACGGTATATATTTTTATCGGGGTCAGCGCGATTGAAATCCTGAAAAACTTTTTGGACTGGTTTGCGAAATTTATTTTTTTATTGGGTAATAAGCTCAGGCCACCTCAAGGGCTTCCTTAAGTGGGGGTTTAGTTTTATAGCCCAAAGCGCGTTTATTCTCTTTAGGTGGACCGAAGGATAAATAAGCTGTTGGCTTGTTGTCTGGTTTGTCCGTAAAATTCATCATAGCCTGCGAGTATTTTGTGGTCAGGAGCTTTTTATAGTTGTTATCTATGATGGTAGTATTTGTTTTTTAAAGCTATTAGGTGATAAAAAACGCATTCGGCAGGATCTTTTTTATTTTTTTAACTTTCCCAGTAGTGCTAAAAATATGTAATAATATAATAATATTAATTTGTTAAAATAAATTCCTTTATTCCTTATTATGTTAGTCGAGCCTCTAAAATGTTAATTAAGTTTTTGGGTAGTTAGAAAAAACTAACAAGAGAAATAAACCGTCTTATTCTTATAAATAATTACGATATTTTATAATAAAATGTTTTCTTAGGTGCGACTTTAGGTTTGTTTAGTGAGTAAAAAGTCCAATTTTAAAGTTCTTTCTGACAAACGTAAGCGTAACCGTTTACGGGACGTGTTTTTTTTTGTAGATTAAAGTGTATAAATTGAGTAGTGAAGGACTTGCTTGCTTTATATAGAAAGAGTTAATAGACTGGCACAGAAATTGGAAAAGGAAGTATTCTCTTGCGGTGGTGCAAGTGGTATTGGCCGTTCAGATGCGCGCTAACCAGGTACGTCTAGTTTCGGAATGAATTTCTTTAGTGATAACCCTATGGAAATATAAAATAAATAGTTTGCTCGGTTAGGTTATTAATAGGCTTGTTTTTTAGGTTGGGTATGAAGCGTAGATATGAATCACCATCTTTGCGGAAACGCTTGGTCAAGTTCTTGGTTTTTTTTACCGTCGAGGCTTTAAGAGTTTAGTTTTGTATATGTTCTCCGCATTTTTTTAAATTGATATAAATAAATCCAGTAGTTTTCGTTCTAAACTGATGATAAAGTCGCAAAAGATTTCGCAATCGTTTCAGAAGCTTTAAACTATAACTTCGGATTTTATGAATTGGAGTTTTAGATAAAAAATGTACACTCCGGATAAAAGGAGCCAGGTAGAATTGGACTAGAGCTGGGTTGCCTTTGAAATAAATGCGACGGAGACTTTACTCAAAGTTTTTGTTATTTCTTCACGGTTGATCGGACAGTCTAAGACCTTAGTTACAAACAGTTGTAATAAAGGATATCTTTATTTTAAATGCCGTGAATGGTTACGGAGGATGGATTTTCTTTTTTTATCGGTATCGGTATATTGATTGATCTTGTTGCTATCGATTTCAATATACGTTTAATAAGCTGTAATATATAGAGTATTAACAAAGAACTTTCAATTTCCAACACTATCACTTAGACCTCATCCTACTAACAGAAGATTTTTAAATTGATTCAATCTATAAATTCTACCTAGTAATAATACTTGATAATTCTTGATACTAATTAAAAATATATTTAAATTAGTGTATTAAGGCATGGGAGATCAGCCTAAAAACTTTGCCGACCGTAGAGTAATGTTGGATAGCTGAGTTGATATCTTGAAAAGTTGTGATCAGGTCGTCGCTTTTTCGGTTCTGAGGGATACATAAGCGGAAGCTTTAGTTTAAATATTTTCGGATTTATATTTTCGTTTCGTAAGGTTTGTAGACGCTTAAAAAGGAGATAGCAGTCCTGAAAGAAAAAGAGCGTTGCTAGTCTCCCAGTCCGTTGAAACGAAAAGATAGATCCCCAGCTAAGGGGATAGAATAAACACAAACTCACCTTAGTCAGAGCTTGCACACATATTCGTCAGGAGGCTCAACTCATATAGATTTTTTACATATAAATTAT
>LQAA01000105.1 GCA_001577715.1 Candidatus Adiutrix intracellularis
TTTTTGTTATTTCTTCACGGTTGATCGGACAGTCTAAGACCTTAGTTACAAATAGTTGTAATAAAGGATATCTTTATTTTGAATGCCGTGAATGGTTACGGAGGATGGATTTTCTTTTTTTATCGGTATCGGTATATTGATTGATCTTTTGCTATCGATTTCAATATACGTTTAATAAGCTGTAATATATAGAGTATTAACAAAGAACTTTCAATTTCCAACACTATCACTTAGACCTCATCCTACTAACAGAAGATTTTTAAATTGATTCAATCTATAAATTCTACCTAGTAATAATACTTGATAATTCTTGATACTAATTAAAAATATATTTAAATTAGTGTATTAAGGCATGGGAGATCAGCCTAAAAACTTTGCCGACCGTAGAGTAATGTTGGATAGCTGAGTTGATATCTTGAAAAGTTGTGATCAGGTCGTTGCTTTTTCGGTTCTGAGGGATACATAAGCGGAAGCTTTAGTTTAAATATTTTCGGATTTATATTTTCGTTTCGTAAGGTTTGTAGACGCTTAAAAAGAGATAGTAGTCCTGAAAGAAAAAGAGCGTTGCTAGTCTCCCAGTCCGTTGAAACGAAAAGATAGATCCCCAGCTAAGGGGATAGAATAAACACAAACTCACCTTAGTCAGAGCTTACACACATATTCGTCAGGAGGCTCAACTCATATAGATTTTTTACATATAAATTATAAGATGTTCGTAGTAGGTGAATTGTTGGATAAAATTTATAAAATTGGCTCGACTAAATTTTTTAAACTGACGATACTCAATATATTAAAGTACGAAAAAAAATCGTCCTAATTAGTTTTTACAAGAATATTACCAATTTCAGCGCCTGGGGTGGTCACGATACTGAAGAAATAGGATTAGTGGAGCTTGCTTTAAGTGAACTGACTATTGAAATCAATCTTAGCTACCCCAAGGACGAACGTTGGCACTTAAAGTACTTTATTTTCGGTCCGATTTTAAATATTTAGAGTAGCCTATTTTTATAAAAATATTTTCTGGTAATATTTCCGTTCATCAGACTTTAAAAGAAACCGTAATTCAGATACAGAGTAGACTTCGAATAAGCTTGATCGATGATGGAATTATTTATTTTATTACTGATACGGCCTTTTACATTAAAGTTAATCTTGCTAATGTTAGTTTATATTGGATATCATGGGTTCTTGTGACTTTGATGGTGTTGAAAGTCTTGCTTCATCAGGAAATTAAATTAATAACTTGCGAAGGTGACGAGAGATATTTATTTTATGGAATAAAGTTCAATTACGCTGAGTTTAGGTAAAATAGATTCTTACCCACTTTCTGGAGATGGCGAAGAAAAATAAAATAACTATTGGAATTCATTTAGAAAAATAATTTTTAAAAGCTTGAGTGGTGAAGGTTCATTATAGAAAATAGGCGGTTCACTTGTGAAGTTGATGCGTGAGCGAAATCCATAAAATAGATTAAACTGTATGAATTGCTGGAATTTAAGGAAATTAATAGATGCCATGAAAATTATCATATTGCAGGGGTGGAGAGGCGTTTCAAAAAGAGTGAAACGATGCGGAGTTTTATTTTATTGAAGTTAAGTTATATAAGAATGCTGAAATGATAGTTCGATAATAGCATAATCTAGGGCGGTTTATTTTAGCTAGCAACGATGAGTTTTATCCGATTCAGAGCTATTAAAAATCTCTAAGGAACAAGGGCAGGTTGAGCGAGCTTTTCGTTTTTTAAATGATAAAATTTTTCTGGTAAGCGAAGTTTTTTAAAGTAAGAGGAACGTGTTATAGAGTTAATTTTTATAACGGTTTGGTGTTTGATGATTTATTCTTTACTAGAAGTAAAATTGCATAAAGGCTTAGTTAGTAAAGGGCTAACAATTTTAAACAGCCTAGAAAAAGATATATTACAACTTACACTGAAATGGG
>LQAA01000106.1 GCA_001577715.1 Candidatus Adiutrix intracellularis
GTCTTTTACATTAAAGTTAATCTTGCTAATGTTAGTTTATATTGGATATCATGGGTTCTTGTGACTTTGATGGTGTTGAAAGTCTTGCTTCATCAGGAAATTAAATTAATAACTTGCGAAGGTGACGAGAGATATTTATTTTATGGAATAAAGTTCAATTACGCTGAGTTTAGGTAAAATAGATTCTTACCCACTTTCTGGAGATGGCGAAGAAAAATAAAATAACTATTGGAATTCATTTATAATTTTTAAAAGCTTGAGTGGTGAAGGTTCATTATAGAAAATAGGCGGTTCACTTGTGAAGTTGATGCGTGAGCGAAATCCATAAAATAGATTAAACTGTATGAATTGCTGGAATTTAAGGAAATTAATAGATGCCATGAAAATTATCATATTGCAGGGGTGGAGAGGCGTTTCAAAAAGAGTGAAACGATGCGGAGTTTTATTTTATTGAAGTTAAGTTATATAAGAATGCTGAAATGATAGTTCGATAATAGCATAATCTAGGGCGGTTTATTTTAGCTAGCAACGATGAGTTTTATCCGATTCAGAGCTATTAAAAATCTCTAAGGAACAAGGGCAGGTTGAGCGAGCTTTTCGTTTTTTAAATGATAAAATTTTTCTGGTAAGCGAAGTTTTTTAAAGTAAGAGGAACGTGTTATAGAGTTAATTTTTATAACGGTTTGGTGTTTGATGATTTATTCTTTACTAGAAGTAAAATTGCATAAAGGCTTAGTTAGTAAAGGGCTAACAATTTTAAACAGCCTAGAAAAAGATATATTACAACTTACACTGAAATGGGTGTTCAACTTTGTTGCGTAAGTATATGAAGCGAAGATTTTGCTTCATAGAGCGTTCATTAAAAATGCTCTAACCCGTGTAGGACAAGATAACCCAATAGTTACCCATTTAAACGTATTTAGGAATTAGACCAGTCGCTTAGCGAGTAGTCTGGTTAGCTTTATAAGGGGGTTGTATGGTAGTACCTGAGGGTGCGTTGAATGGGTTACTAAGCGCGCCATATTTATTGGGTTACCTCTAAAGGAGTTATTTCTTTTTACCTACCATATTCACATAATACCTACGGCACCAGAAGTGTCTGTTGCTATACTTGTACTTTAGATTAGTACGCTTATTAAATGTCATCAATGAGTTTTTACCCTTCGGATAATCTATTACCTCCATCATACTATACTTCAGCGGGATCCTTACAAATATGTGGATATAATTAGGGTAGCACTCAGCTTCTATTATTTCCAAACTTTTTTTATATAGTTCATGTAATATTTTACCCGTATTGGTCTTGAATTTTTCATAGATCACTTGCCTGTAGTATTTCGGTGCGAATGTCATGTAATACCTACATTTTCATCTTGTATGTGCTAGGCCATTTTATTTATTCGGTGGCCTCTTTATATCTTCTTACTACGGTTGGCACCCCTCTAGAATTTTAACATCCAGAGGTTTCTTTAATGTAGAGCTAAAGCTAAAGAACGCCTACAATCAACGTAGTTAGTGTTTTTTTTAAGCTTAAGTGCGCAATAATTTTAAAAAGTATATTCTTATGAAGGCTTATAACGAATGTGTTAAGATGGACTAGGATCCGATTATACCTTAAAAATTATACCATAAATAACCTAAATAGTTAGCTTATATTAGTAATATTGGTACCCTCTATGCTAGAATTAAGAGTTTGGTTCTAATGGGGGCTAGTTCTTCCTGGCTAGAATTCGTCACTATAGATAATTATGGTATATTGTGTAGTAGTATAGACTCTTTCGCCAGTAGGCTGGAAGCTAGTAATGATATAACGTTGGCGCGACAAAGCGGTAGTAGCTGTGTTTCACGCGAGGCGCTGGTTATAAATAGCGTGATTGATTTTAGTTGTTTTTTTATTGATCTGGTTCATAACAGTAATCTTTTGTTGACGGTAAAAATAGCTACGGTTGCCAATAACAGGGTTCTGAAAGGGCATTTGCCAGGGGCGGGTCTGTCAGTGCAGCTTCCCTGGAGATACGGCTTATTTCTGTTACCGTACTGAAAAAATTCGCTACTTTCTTAGCTGGTATTTCTAATGGCGGGGAGATCATTATTAGCTAGCTGATTTAGGTGTATTTTTTGAATACGTCAATGGTAGGTATGACACATAAAACTTTTTTAATAACTCTAACACTGTCAGGGGTAATGGTATTATTTAATTTTGTTGGTAGCGATATTTTAAGTTATAAAAGGCTGGGGCGGACTATTCTTACATTGAAGCTAGCATCTGTTTAGGCTATTTATATAACGCTATTCGGTACCTCTTTTTTTGATATTTTGGGTCTGGCGTTAGGTGATGGCATAGATTTTAGTATATTGCAGTTTATATACATGTCTGGGTTATCTTTAGAACTTGAGTGAGGAGTCTTTTCTTGACTTATATGGTAAGTATTCCTAGATTTACAGAATGGCACGGATATTGCTTTATCTACGAATAATCCTGTTAAATTTAATAATATTAAATCTAAATTTCTGCGGGTTGAAAGGCGCCTTAGTTATGTCTTTGATGAATATGCTAACCTCTATATTGGTGCGGCCTATGAGTGTGAGTTTAATAGTCGCGTATGGACCTCGACCTATAATTATGTCATTGAAACTTTATGTTTGTGCGGCGGTATCGGTATCGTCGAGATGGTTATAAATATCTCGTGGGAACATCTGTTTCTTAGTCTTGATCTTGCCTGGCAGGGTTATGTGGGTCAATGTGAGGGGGTTTGCATCAGCTTACAGATGAAGTACGAGTTTTGAATAGGTACACCGATTTCATATTTGTGCGGTGTTCTTTCTATTTGATAAGCTGTTACTAAGCGTAACTGATTAGGTCCAGGGTCTAACCTAAAGGGGCGCCGAGAGAAGGGTGGAGACCTAACAAAACTCAGATCCGCAGTATTAACCAAGTAAAGATATTAAATACCTAGAAAAAAGGCCATTATTACTGCCCAGCGTCAAGCACGGCTTTTGTTATTTTTTTGGTCTCGAAGATGACCGTAATCATTGACTGGGAGCATAAAATTCTTTGATAGTCGTTAACGCTATGTTATCATTAAATGATAAATAATAAAGTCCGTAAAACGCTAGAGGATGTTTTTAACTAGCTGATAAAATTAAGTATAAAAGGGGTTGATATTAAAGTGTTGCTACTAGCGATTCGGAGTAAAACGTATTGAAAATAATGGTTTGAGAGTACGGGTTACTAAAGATATGTTTATTTTAAATATAAATAGGTTCTATTTTGTAAAAGAAATGAAGGGATATTAGATAAAAGAGGTCAGAGTTTTTTGATAGAGATTGAGGTTACGTCATGGTTGAAAGCGAAATAATTTATAAGAATATACAACTAGAATCGAATACAGTACTGAGGATAATTAGTTAATAGATTATATCTTGATTCCCTTAAATATTGTGTTAAAACTGGTAGGCTACTTGAAAAAATATTCGTTGATCAAATGATATTGGATATTCTTCAAGATATTCACTTCCGACTGGTCAATTAGACAAAAAGAGAAGGGAAAAAGATTAAAGCCCTTGCCATTAATTTTTTCGTCGAGTCACTTATTAAAGTAGTTGATATCATAATCTATTTATTGTGGAGGTGGGGTTTTAAGTGGTACAGAATTAATCACCGCCTGGCTAACCAGTTCCGCAGCCATTGCTCCAAGCCAGTTTTCGTTTACTAGCGGACCGGTGTTAGAACTTAGCGAGAAAATAATATCTCCATCAAAAAGAAGGTGAGAGGGGAAAATGGATCTGGTCAGACCGGAGGCGGCCAGGCGGGCTAGACGAAAGGCCCCTAGCTTATCTAGACGAGCGTTAGTGCCGATGGCAACCAGAATCGTGTGTCCAGGTTTCTGGGGGGGCGGATCTTTTAATAAGTCCAGGATTTCTTCCCGGGTGGCAAGTTGTCCGCCCTTGGTGCGGATACCGGAGATAATAACGCCGGTGTGGGGATTTATTAGGCTACCTAGGGGGTTAACTATCACCAGGGCGGCCAATTGTAATTTATTTTCCACTAGCCCAGCTGATCCTAGACCGGAAGGGCTAGAAAACTCCGGGCCGGCCGCCTTACCGGAAGAAGCTGAGAATCCGGCCCCGTATGGTCCGTTTTTTAGCGCCTTTTTACTGGCCTTCTTGGCTGCCTCATAGCCCATATTTTCATCCGGCAGAAGACCTTGAGAAAGGTTCTGAGGATAATCATAAATTACCGCTCCTGGAACTAGAGGAATCTGGATTGTTCCGGTATTGAGGCCGACCCCTTTTTCTCTCAGGAATTTGACTATTCCAGTGGCTGCGGCTAAGCCAAAGGCGCTTCCGCCGGTCAAAAGAAGTCCGTGTATGTTCTGGGGGGTACTTTCCGGTTTTAAAAGTTCTGTTTCCCGACTGCCAGGGGCAAACCCTGGTGTAAAAAAAGAAGCAACTGCTCCTTCAGGGGTCAGAATGGCGGTGCAACCAGTTCTAGCAGTAGAGTTTTCAGCATGTCCTACCCAAAAACCATCTACCTGACTAAGACTAAAGGAAACTTTTCCAGACGAACTATTATTTTTTACACGCGACATTGGGTACCTTATTCAACTACTATATTAGGTTTAGCTTCAGTAAAATTATAGACGCCGACGGCTGCGAAAGACTCGGCCTCAGGCTCACCAGTTCCATTTTAGGTAATGACTAGTCCTATCTGGAAGCCGTTATGACGAGAAATGTGGAAAGAAGTAAAACTAATAAAAATATTTTTTTACTTAAGACCATCTTATTATAGCGGAAGTTTCTCTGGAAAAATAGTTGTAGAATCTGCGGATATTATCATAAATCCTAATTGCGGAGGCAACTCATTAGTATTTCTCCTTTTAGATTTGCATGTTAATAACAAAGTTAAATTAGTTCATTTTGGTGGTGGGTTGCCTTATATAACCGTCTTGAGAGGCATACTTTAGGAGGTGAAGAAGTGATATATGCTGATAGACCAGAGAGGAAAGAAGAGATAATTTTTGGTACTAAAGTTATTTTGTACTTTCTTCCATAGTTTTTCGATTGGCCGGTGAACGCTATGTATAATGAAGGCTAGCAAAATAAATACTATCATAAATCACGGTGAGAACTTCTCTCCCATCGCATCCGAGCAAGCTCTTAATGTCGTCTTTGGAAAATTAAGATTGATAATGAAGATGTAGGTTGAAGGCTTTGTTTTACCAGTGGGGTTTGTTATTTCAAGAACGATCTAGTTAGCGTTCAAAGAATTTTTGTTATCAAGAATTGGAATTTCTTTCAGTTATTTATATCGATATTCTCTTTGGTCTTTATCTAGATTAGACTTAAAAAAAGATAAATTATTCAGTTCAACTCCAAAAAGGTACTCTTGTAAGATTTTGTGGATGGAAAGCTTATAGGTAAAGGTGAAACTGAGCTTGGACTGCAAATTTTTTCGTAAACGGCTGATGGATATAGAGGTTGTTATCCAGAAAGATTAGTTGCAGTTCTTTAATTTTTGAAGCCTGCTTATTTAGTTAACATGAGGCGATTTTTTGTTTGTAGTCTTATTTATTATTCTCGCTTTAAGAGGTCATAAATTCTGGGGCTAGAGGTAGAGTTGTATCTTGGTCCGGCGCGAGAATAGCGACTCCTAAAAATCTGTAAAAATATTATATATCCTTGGCGGAACTTTTTTTGGTAGAGCAATTCCGACAATGTATTTTATAGTAGTTAAAATACTCAGATTCATATAGAGTAATTAAAAAGCTGTCGTAAAATTGTTTAAAGGGCTTCGGGGTATCTATTCAGACGCAAGCCAGAAAAAATATTAAAAAACATCGAATAAAAATGGCTGATTGAGATTCTATCTAGCACCTAGCGGATATGGTCGGCCAAAGAATTTTGTACGGTTTAAAAAGAGTTTGTAAATTGGAATGATTATGCAATTTTTGAAGGGTGCGTTAGTTAACTAGAAAAGAAGGACTCTGTATGAAAAAAACAAAAAATACTGCCAAGTATATGCAAGTATATGTCAGATATGAAATAATGAGTATTCTGACCGAAACGATTGTCTGATGTCTTTTTAATTTTTTCTTGAAGCAAGGATGTATATTTCTCCGAATGTTTTACGAGTATAATTTAACATAATTTAATACAAAATTAAGTATATTCCAATAGAATCAATAAAGAACATGCTAAAATGAGAATCGCTGAAAAATATTGACAATTTGAGGCTGGGTTGATATAAAAAGAGATTCCGAACTCGAAGATAGTTAAATTTATATTTTGGGCTCGGGTGTGGTGATTATTTTGGAGACAAGGAAGGCTGTTAAATATTATGCCTAGTATAACCAGCAAGACTTTTATGGCTAAGGAAGAAGGAATCGTTAAAAAATGGTATGTGGTTGATGCGGAAGGGCAAGTACTTGGCCGCTTGGCCTCGGAGATAGCCCGACGTCTGCGCGGTAAGCATAAGCCGATTTACACCCCTTATAACGACACAGGTGACTTTATAGTTGTGATCAATGCTGATAAAGTCCGTCTTACCGGTCGTAAAATGGATCAAAAAATTTATTATCATTACAGTGGGCATATAGGTGGTCTTAAAGAGACTGTGGCCAAAATATTACTGGTTAAAAAACCTCTGGAACTTTTAAAGCTGGCTGTACGCGGGATGCTCCCCAAAAATAGTCTTGGCCGACGCCAGCTTAAAAAATTGAAGATCTATATGGGTAATTCCCATCCTCATTCGGCCCAGAAACCCGAAAAATTGCAACTCTTTGATAATTAAGGAGACATTATAAATGGTGGATAGCAAATTTTACGCCACCGGGAAACGGAAGACTTCCATCGCCCGAGTCTGGATGACCCCGGGGGCCGGCCAGATAAGCATTAACCAGCGTCCCAGCGATGAATACTTCGGCCGTGAAACCCTCAGAATAGTGATGGAGCAGCCTCTAGATTTAACTAGTACCAAAGGTAAGTTTAACTTTTATATTCTGGCTTCTGGCGGCGGCATCTCTAGTCAGGCTGGGGCCATTGGTCATGGCATCGCCAAAATCTTGCAGGAATATGATCCAGCCCTGCGGGTTGCCTTAAAAAAAGCCGGCTGGTTGACTCGGGATGCTCGCAAAAAAGAGCGCAAAAAATACGGTCAGAAAGGTGCCCGCGCCCGCTATCAGTACTCTAAGCGTTAAATAAAGCCGTGATTTAACGGTTGTTCAGGCTAAAAACCTAATTTTTTAAAAGGCTAACTGAAGAAGGGCCAATTATGAAAATCGGCCTTATCGGGGCTACTGGTTATACGGGGGTAGAACTTTTACGGATTTTGGCTAGGCACCCTCGCCAACCGGAAGTTACAGTTATAACTTCGCGTGAGGAACAGGGGCGGCCCTTAACCGCTGTTTTCCCCGCTCTGCTCACTCTTGCTAATTATGATCATCTTATTTATGAAGCTCCGGAGCTGACGAACTTATTCGGCCGGGCTGATATTTTTTTTCTTGCTGCCCCTCACGGGGTTGCCTTGACTTTAGTACCGCCTCTGTTGGCTCAAGGGCTTCGGGTTATAGATTTATCGGCTGATTTTCGCCTTAAAGACCCGACAGTCTTTGCCGAGTGGTATCAACCCCACCCGGCTCCCGAGCTTCTATCCGAGGCTGTTTATGGCCTACCAGAATTGTATGCGGATCAAATTAAAGGCGCCCGGCTGACGGCTAACCCGGGTTGTTATCCTACCTGCGTTATTTTAGGCCTAGCTCCCTTACTCAAGGCCGGTCTGGTGGCTAAGGATAGCCCGATAATCATTGATGCCGCCTCCGGGGTCACCGGGGCGGGACGAGGGGCTCTTTCAGCCACCTCTTTTTGTGAAGTACAAGATAGTTTCAAAGCCTACAAGGTTGTTGGCCATCGTCACACTCCGGAAATAGAGCAGGAACTTTTCGCTTTAGGGGGGCGACCTTTTAAAGTCGCTTTTACCCCTCATTTGGCGCCTATGAACCGGGGGATTCTTTCTACTATTTATGTTCAACCTGAGCTCTATCTAACCTCGAATAAACTACGGGATATCTATCTCGATTTTTATCGGATCGCTCCTTTTGTCCGGGTGCGGCCGCTCGGTTTTGAGCTCCAGACCTCAGAAGTGCGTGGTAGTAATTTTTGTGATCTTAGTCTTTTTTTTGACTTCCGGAGCGGTCTAATCAAAATTATCTCTGCCATCGATAACCTCAGTCGGGGCGCTTCCAGCCAGGCGGTAGCTAATTTTAATCTTATGAGTGGTTACCCGGAAACAGATGGTTTGCTCTTGCCCCCCTTAAAACCCTAATTTGTATAAGTTAGATTGTTTAGATTGACTGGTTATTTTGGCCGAGATTAACCTTGTGGTTTTGCGGCGACGAATTTGTGGTCTTTTTCTCTTTCACTCTACAGTTAATGAGGCTCGTCCCTGGGCATCGAAAAAAATTAGGCGGGGGTGGTCGTCTTCACTGGCGCTAAGGCCGGCGACGGGGTGACCTTGGCGGGACGCTAGAGCCAGACCGCTGTCTCTAGCGTCCCGCCAGAGAGCTAGGCGATCCCGCCCGTTTTCGTCTCGCAAAATCATGGTGGGGTGGCCGGAGTCACTCAAGCCTAGAGTGGCTCGTTCTTGCCCCTGGTGGTCAACCAGGCGAAAGGCCGGTAGTCCTTTGGGGGTCAGGACCACTTGTACTTTTGCCGCCCCATCCTGATCCCGTAGCCAGATGTGTGGTTCCCCCGTTTCACCCAGACCCATTTCTAGTCGGTATTCCCCGGCTTCATCTCGCATCCAAAGACGGGGCTTGCCTCGCATTAGGGTCAGAAGTAGGCGGGTACGGCCGGTGTCGTCGGTCAGGCGTAGTTCACTGGT
>LQAA01000107.1 GCA_001577715.1 Candidatus Adiutrix intracellularis
ACATTAAATATTTAATAAAGGAGTTCAGATGCCCCTAACCCATCTGAGAACCAAAGCCGGCGGTTTTAATAGCTATGTATTGAAAATCATTCTGACTGTTGTTGCTCTTTTATCTTTGACCGCTTGTTTAACAACGACTACAATCGCAACTCGTACTTCCATTTTGGTGTCGCCAGGGCCTTACTCCGCATTATCCCCCAGGCCAGCTTTGGTGCCTGCCGTCCCGGTTGTGCAGGCTGCGGCTATTCAAGCTGCGTCTGTCCAGGCTTCGCCTGTTCAGCCTCTTGCGGATCAATATCTGACTGTTCAAGCTCCGGTTTCTGATCCGGTGGTTTCTGAAGCTTTCGACCGCTCGGTTTCCGGGGGCTCTCTTTCTTCTGGCTTTTCTACCTACAATCCTGACCTTTTGGTGGCCCAGCCTGATCTTTTGGCTGTTAACCTTGGTTTGATGATGCTGACCAAGCTCTTCACTTTTGAAAGTGGATTGATTGATTCAGGTAATTTTTTTGAACCTCCATCGGGTGCTTTGGCTACGGCCGGGGCGGGCGGGCGGCTACTCCTAGCTAATGGTTTTACTGAAGATGTAACTACTTTTGATGGGTCGGGGTCAATTACTCCAGCTGGGACTTCATCGCTAGTAGATTTACCGGATCTTCAGTTTGACTCGGCCCCCAGTACCGGTATCGATGGAACCATAACTCATCTAGTTCAGAATGGCTCGGTGACTGAATCATTATTGGTAGCGGCTTATAAACAGGCTGGCCGTCACTATGCCAAGGGTGGACAGAACCCGGTTACTGGCTTTGATTCCCCCGGCTTCACCCGCTGGGTTTTTGCTCTGAAAGGTTTTAATTTACCGAGAGAGGCCCAGTCTCAGGCCGCCGGCGGGCGCGAGGTGGCTAAGGAAGACATTCGACCCGGCGACCTTTTGGTTTACCGTAATCCGGTGGATAAGAACGAAAATTTTCATGTAGGTATCTATACTGGCCAGGGGAACTTTCTCCACGTCTCCTCTAAGACTGGGGTAGTGACGGAAACGGCCGCCTTCAGCCCTCAGTACGCCCCTTATTTTGCGGGTGCTCGTCGCTTTCTGGATGAACCTCAGGCCGTTCCTCTGTCTGAAAATCAAAAAATGGCCGCCACTAGTATGGCAGTTAAATTAGCTCTTTCCGAACTAGGCCCTAACGATAAAGTTATCAAACCAGCCCTTTCACTGAGACGTACGGCTAAAGTCCACACTAAAAAACGGAAATAGCTTGCAGATATTTTTTTTAACTTGTTAAAAAGGCGATTTTTACCTAAAAAGCGGGAACGGGATAGGAATTTTTTACTTCCACCGCCTGAGGTAAGTCTACGGATATCACCCCAGGTCGCTCAGGCACTTAAGCAGATAGGCGTTCCGGAGGCGATCCCTTTTGTGCCGGATGAATTTCAGGTGGAGGCGGTTCGTCTGGCGGCTCTGGGCGATGTTATAGTTTCCGCCCCTACTGGTAGTGGCAAAACCTGGATCGCTGAACAGGTTATTGCCCAAAAACTGGCTCTTAGGGAACGGGTTTGGTACGCTTCGCCGCTCAAGGCTCTTTCTAACGCTAAATTTTTGGAATTCACTAATATTTTCGGGTCGAATCAGGTGGGCCTTCTGACCGGTGATCATAAGGTTAATCCTGATGCTCCGCTTGTCATTGGTACTACTGAAATTCTTCGTAACCAGCTTTATGACCTCATGAGTGGGGAGTGCGGTTTCTTAACTGATTTAGTTATTCTTGACGAGGCTCATTATTTAGGCGATAAAGATCGGGGAATGGTCTGGGAAGAAGTTTTAATTTACCTGCCGGCCCGGGTCAGTCTATTGCTTCTTTCTGCTACTGTGGCTAATCCGGAAGAATTGGCCGCCTGGTTGGCCTATAATCGGGGTCGAGAACCGGCGGTAGTGCTTGGCGGGGTGCGACCCGTCCCTTTGGCGGGCATGTGTTTGTTATCTTTCGGCCACCTAATGGATCTGGCCGGGGCTGCTTCCCGACTGAGCAGCCACTCCGATCGGAAAGATTTTTTCCAGCAACAGACTTCTAGTTATAAAACAATGAATGTTTTGAAAAAACTGGATCTACTGCCTGCCATTTTTTTTCTGAAATCGCGCAAAGATTGTGATGTGGCTTTGAGCCAAAATAGCGGCTTGCCCCGGGAAGAGCCAGCTCGTTTTCAGGCCCGTTCCGCCCTGGTGGACAGATATTTGGATAAATATCCATTCCTGGCTGGTCACCCTCATCTGGGGCGGATTAGGCGAGGGGCCGCAGCTGCCCACCATGCCGGACACTTACCTCATTATAAACTTTTGGTGGAAGATCTCATGAATCGGGGCCTGCTCGATGTTATTTTTGCCACTAGCACTGTTTCGGCCGGGGTTAATTTTCCAGCTCGCACGGTAGTTATTTATCAGAGCGATCGCTTCAATGGGCAGGCTTTTAGCACTCTTACGGCCACGGAATTCACCCAGATGACCGGTCGGGCTGGTCGTCGCGGTCGTGATCAAATTGGCTTTGTTCTGGTTGTGCCGGGCCCCTACCTGAATCTTCAGCTCATGGCTAGACTTTTTAATGCCCCGCCCGATCCGGTTCGTAGTGCCTTATCTATAAAATTCCCCATGGTTTTGAACTTATTGAATGCTTATTGCCCGAGCGAGGTTAAAGAACTTTTAGCCGCCTCTCTGGCCTCTTGGCAGGAGGTCTTCTGGGAGGGAGGGTCCGTTGTTACCCGGTGGCGGGGAGGTCCCCCGGCCAAGGCTCTAGTTGGGGCCGCCGACAGTCTTTACTTGGTTTTTCAGCGCCATCAGGCCTTTTTGGCTGCTGAAGGGTTGGTCGATCAACGGGGTCGCCTGACTCCGGACGGTCAATGGGCTATAAATTTGCGTCTTGATCATCCGTTGGTTTTTTATGCCGGCCTTAAAGCTAGAGCTTGGCCCCTGACTCCGGCTGCTTTAGCTTCAGCGGTGGCTGCCTTTATTTCGGAAAAGAAATCTAATCTCCCTCCGCTTTCTAACAAGCCGCCTATCCGTTTGAGTCAGGCCCTTGCCCGGTTGATTCTGGCAGTGAGCCCCATGATAAACCGGTTGCAGCGGGCGGGTTTTGATATCCCTAGTATCAGTATGCGTTCGGCTTGGGCCATTTGGTCTTGGGTCACCCGGGGTGATTTCGACGAAGCCATGGCACTACTGGGCCTAGGGGCTGGCGATCTGACTATGTTGGCTTTGAGATCCGCTGATCATCTGCGGCAGATAGCTGGTCTGGCTGGATGCTCGGAATTAAGCGCCGCAGCCCGCGAAGCTATCTGTTTGATTATGAGGGAACCAATCAGTTCGCCTTTACAGGTAGTCGGAGAGGGGGAGGAGAAGTTCGGGTTAGAAAAGTAGGTAGGGGTGAGTCCGCTGGTGAGATCATCAGTCTACATTCGTTTTGGGCTGAGTCTGTAGGTGGGGGGAGAAGACATCATTCAGTTTTTTGCGGCAGACCATACTGTTGCGGTTGGCGCAACTAGTGCTGGTAATGCCGGTTTTTTCAAACCAGTGACAATAGGAGGCCTCGTCGCAATCGAGGCGTACCTCGGTGGGATGATCTAGTATTTTGGTTTGCAATGAAATAGCTATGGCCATAGTAACTCTCCGACGTTCATTCCGGGGTTAAGTTGTTTTTTTAAGGCTCCGTTGGAACTCTTATTTCGTAAGAGCCGGTCAGAGCGGTTTGTAAAATATGCGGATTTAGAGTTCTTAAAGTCTTATAATTGTAGCCTAGCCGCTTGGCCAACTGGGGCCAGGTGTTAGTATTTTTTAGTTGAATCGTCTGGACGGTATATTTTACCGGCCTATAGTAGGCCACGGACTGCGAGGCCTTAAGGCCATAACGGGTAGCGTTTTCTAGAACTAGTTTAATGGCTACGATACGGTAGACATAGCGTTCCGTTTCTTTCGGCAGATCCAATTGGTAATAGTCCCGGGTCTCCTGTTTAGCGATAGCTTGATCAATATGCCCCTCCCCCGCGTTGTAGGCGGATAGGGCTAGAGCCCAGGAATCGCTAAAGTCGGTGTGTAGTTTTTTTAGATAGGCTACCGCCGCGCCTGACAAGAGTTCTGGTAGGTAACGTTGATCAGTTTGTTCGTCGACAGTTAGGCCGAAGTGGCGGGCGGTAGCGGGTATAAACTGCCATAGTCCTCTGGCCCCGGTTGGTGAGACTACCCAGGGCCGGAGGTCGCTTTCGGTCACCGCAAGGTATTTGAGATCGTCCGGCAAACCGGCACGGCGAAGTTCCGACTCAATGAGGGGAAAGAATTCTATCGCCCGCCGCTGCCATAGAGTTATTTGGGCTGGGTGATTAACTATTTGCAAAAATTCTGATTCCAGTCGTTCATAAATCGATCGCCGGTTTAGTGCTAGAGGCTCGCCGCAGAGGGTTACGGTAGCTGGCAAGGAAAAGTTAAGATTGGGGGTTGGCCTCCCTAGCTCTTTTTGCGGAGGTCTGGCCCTAGCTAGGTTAGTCTTAGGTTTTTCTAGGCTATAGCAGGCATTTAGCCCTAAGAGCAACATC
>LQAA01000108.1 GCA_001577715.1 Candidatus Adiutrix intracellularis
GGCTTTGGGCGCCATCATGGTTACTGGGACCGCCGCTCCAGCGTCGGCCGCCAGTCAGGTTAATTTTCAAGGATTGTATCGGGCTTATTATTTAAATGACACTAATTTAGGCCATCGGGGTAGTGATAAAAAGCTGACTGACGGTTACTTTGTGAATCGTCTCCAGATTGATCTTACCTTCAATGCTACCGATGAAATTTCCGTTTACTGGCGTCTGCGGGCTCCCAATGCTCAGCGTTGGGGTGTTGGTCCGGATGGTAATCAGCCTATCCAAACTCACTGGGTTTATGGGCAAATTAAACAGGATTGGGGTACTGTGAGCGTTGGTCGTCTTGCCGATGCTTTTGATCATCTTGGCTTAGCTACTTTGGGTTGGTCCCCGGATGGTGCCGATGGTACTAAGGGAATTTTTACGGCAACGAATCCCTTTGACGGTGGTAAGGCTCTAGATGGTGTTTATTATGTCAACCGTTGGGATAATGGCTTTCAGCTGGAAGCCCTTTATAACCGGATCGCTACCGATATTTATAGCTCCGATAGTGTTGGTGGGTATATCGGTCCTGAGCGTGGGTATATCGGCTCTAATCATGATCCTAGATATTCCGGTAGTGATATTAATAGCGACCGTTATGTTTTGCAGGGTTCCTATTTCTGGGATGGTGGCGGCGCTTCGCTGGCCGGTATCTATGGGCATTTTGCTTCTGCTGGCAAGCCTAATCCTTATACCCCACGGACCAACGCTTGGATTATTAACCCGGCTATTTCTCATAGCTGGGGTGATTTTAGTATCCATTTTGAAGGTCAAACCGCTTGGGCAAATATAAGAACTCCCGATAGTATTGGGGATACTGGTGAGGATAAGGCCAAAGGTTATGGGACTTACTTAGATGTAGACTATAACTATGGCCCCGGTAATGTTAATCTTGCTGGTTGGTGGGTAGCTGGAAATAGCTATACTGATTTAGGTACTGATGCTGAGTCTAAAAGCTTAGTTGATATGGGTACGGATTTTAATCCCTTCTTGGTTGCCTATAATGATGCCAATGGTTGGGGTCGGGTGAATGCCAGTGGTGGAGGTGCTTCCGATAATAGTGCTATTGCCTTAGCCAATAATGCGGGGGTAAACTACGTCGGTCCAGCTTTGGTGAGAAATGTAGTTGCTTTGGGCGATTTTTCAGATAATGAGTTTGGTTATGCTGGGGACGATGCTGCTAACCTTAAAAATTATAGAACCTTAGGTCAGGGTTCTTTTAAAAATCACAACGGTACGGCTAACCATTGGGCCATTGCTGTTACTGGAAATCACGCCTTTACCGATGATATTTCTTTGGGTTATGGATTAGGCTATCTAGCTTTAAACCATCCTAATTATAGTGTTTTGGACTCTTTAGTCTATAATGAAGACGCCACTTTTACCGCGGCCTATAGAGATCAGAAAAAGGATATAGGTTGGGAACTTGACTTGGGGCTGACCTTCCAATTGTTGGATAATCTAACTTTAACCACCTCCGCTGGTTATTTATTTACGGGTGGAGCTTACGATCACTTAAACGGTTATAGCTTTAATGTTGATAGGGCTGGCAGCGTTAATGACCGTGCTCAGGCTAATTGGTCCAGTGCCGCTGACGCTTATGTCTGGTACAACACTTTAACTTTTGCCTTCTAAGTCTGTTTGGCTAAAAGATTAATTTTCAGATTTAAGCTATTTAATCTTCACCCCGCTAGTATGGCCAAAAGGTCAAACTGGTGGGGTGATTACTTTTGGGTAAGGAGGGGTGAGATTAACGGGGAATAAGGTATTAGTTTAAGCGAAGGGGTAGGATGGATTGGCTTGTGTAGTGTTTGGGGGGGCTTGAGCGAGGGAAAAGAAAGCCGGGGTAAGGGAGTGAAGTAAGGTAGGTTGGAAAGTTTTTTGAAAGGCTAGCTTATTTAGTTATTAATAGATAAAGCTTCTAGAAAAATCTTGATTCATTTATCTTCAGTCAGTTTTTTATAGATAGTGGTGGTTCTTTAATTCTTCTTGGTTTCTTTAGAAATATATGAATAAAATATCTAGTTAAATCCTTTTATTTCCAGCTTAATTTCTAATTTTAGATTTATTTTAGAATGCCTTCATTTGCTAAAATAGATTCCTTTATTCCCATTATGTTAGTCGAGCTTCCAAAAGATCAATTAAAAAGTGGCTAGTCAAAATTTTTATTAAAAACTAGATATTTTATTTTTATAATAAAAATATTTGTTTACGGATGGTTTTAAATTTGTTTAGTGATCAAAAAAAGTACTTTTTAATTTTTTTTGACAGATGTTGATTGACGATCTAGAATTAACCTTGTATCTAATTTAGCGGCGACGAGTTTAGGCTTCATTAGTAAATCTTAATTCATCTTTAGCATCGGTAACCTTTGAGACTAAAATAACTATAGCCGCGTTGTAAGAAATACTACATAAAATTAGACTAGCTTTGTCTCCATAGTTTAGCCGTCTAACTAAGGGTGATCTTGTCGCTTTTAAATAGCTTATCTTTTTTGTGATTAGGGCGGTCAGTAATTTTAGAATGTGAGACAAGCTAGTGCTAGATAAAGAGTCGTCATTGTAAGTTATGGCCATTATATTTTCTAAAGTAGGTAGAATGGTTCCTTTCCTTTATTATTAAATCGTATTATTAGATCTTTTCTGTCTATAATTATGGGCATAATTAAATGACTTTCCATACGTTTTAACTAGTTTTATGTCATAAACAGGGGCAAACCAAAAGCTACTTTGGATTCTGAGTAGAGGGGACATATTTAAATTTAAAAGTCTAAAAGTTGACGTAGCCCCGCTGATTTTTTAAGATAGATTTTTGGCGGCATTTATAAAAATATTTACTAAGTCTCCGTTTTGACTATGTGTCTTTGAAAAATAAAACTTGCTTTGGGTTCTGGTTTTTGCCCCTTGGCGACGAGAAAAAGTTTCCCCGGAGTCTTTTGATCAAGGATGTTCCTGGCATAACCGGGAATTGGGTCACTGGTTCTTTTGCTATTAGAGGTTAATTAGAGGCCGGCTATTTTTCGTAGGTCAGCATTTCAAAAGAGATGAGAAAACTGTGGGGGGAATAGGAATAATAATGGAAATTGAAAAACTAAAGAAATCACAAGCGAAAGTGATTTTTCCGGTTTCTGATAAAATGGAAAGTATAGAGTGTTAGTAGACATTATAAGTTATATTCGATCTTTCTTAGTTTCTCTAGAAATATAGGAACAGAATATATAGTCAAACTTTTTATTTCTAGTTTAGTTTCTTGTTTTTGAATTCTCTCTAGAATGCCTATAGTGGTTGTTTTAAGGTAATAATTGGTTGAGATAATTTTCTCCTTGGCTATCTCAACTAAATTATTTTCGCGATCAATAATTACTGGTATGACTAACTTTTGGGGCGGCCTTTAAGACGGGAAGATTATTCTGTTAGTCTTTTGATGAATGAATAAAAACTTTTTTGTACCCACTAATTACGCTTTTATTAAAATTCCATAGTTATCATCTTTATTTTTTAATGGGTATTATAGTATAATCAGGGTCGATACCAAAGGTTATTCTGAATTCCGAAAGGGGTTCTTAATTTAAGGGTTTAAAGGGAGGTTCGCGGTTTTTTTGAGGTCTATCGAAAATTACCTTTTCCGTAGATGTTCGGGGGCCTATTCCAGAAGAACCGGACTAAGGCTAAAGTAGCGACCATTTTTTGCCGAGTGGCTTGGCGGGGCTGGGTAGTTTTCTTTTCTATCTACTGGTAGATGGCTTGGAAAACGTACATGTGTTTAATTATTTTTTCCTGTGAAAGTTCCAAATATTTAAATTAAGACTGAAGAAAGCTTTTACTTTTAATAAGTTTTTTAGGTATAACCTCGTTTGGGATTAAGAATTCGTTGAGCTTAGGGTACAATTTAAAAGAACGAAGGGGTTTTAAGTTCGTTATTCAGGGCGAAAACTGGAATTCGTGCTTTTGTCTCTGGCAAAGGATCCTGGCTTTCGCCGGGGTTACGAAAGGGGGAATAAATCCATCCTTTTGTCGTAAGATACATGGCTAATGTGAACCATCCTAGCGACTTCACTTTTATCCCTTCAAGAGAGGGATTCTTTTAGAAGTACTCTTCATTTAGTCCCTAACGGTATTTAAAAATATGCTTTTTTAGTTTTCGATCTACTCATGCAATCCTGAGATAAGAATTATGCAGCGGTTCTTATTTCAGCATATTTTGTGTTGAGTCTATCGGAATATAGTTTAATTTATGTTAAAATATATTTATAAGGTTTTTGTAGAAATATATATGCTTATCTTGGGATTAGGCTGAAGAGGTGTAAGACAAGCTGGCCAGTCAAAATACTTATTCTTTTATATATGACGTATATTTGATAGTAGGTTCTGTTTTTTCAAAAATAGTTCTTTTTTGGCCTACCAATGCCGTCTTTAAAGGCGGCATTAGTTGTTTTTAATTTACAAGCTTACTTTTCAAAATATACAAATTCCTTTCTCGCTGGCGGAGTAAAGCCTTAGATTTATAGCTCCATTAGCAACTTTAATCTTTCTAAAGACAATATTGATAGTTTGCTTAGATATACCAGAAGGCGGTGGAAGGTAGAAAAATAACCTTTAAAGTCTTCAAAAAATAGCGGGTACAATTTAGAAAGCAATTTCTGATACGGGAAAAAAACTCTTTCTGTGCTTCTAGTAGTATTTAAATTACTACCCTTCACTATGCATAACGTTTGTCCGTTAATCGAATTACTATAGTAGAAAGCATAAAATAGCTTTAGTATCAAAAGTCATCTCTTTATTTATTTCTGGCTTATTAGCATGTTCATCTTCTGGAACGTGCTCCTTAGGACTATTATATTAGGCGTCCTACCACTATAAATATATTAATTTAGTTTTTATTCTTATTATACGATTCTAAAATGATAATTACTGCTTTAATGAAGGTAAACTTGACTTTTTGGGTTGGATGCGTTAAAAAATAAAAAGGTCGTAATCTGAAAGAGCGGGCATAGCTCAGTTGGTAGAGTACGAGCTTCCCAAGCTTGGGGTCGCGGGTTCGAACCCCGTTGCCCGCTCCATTTAAGATCAAAACGATCTTTTCTGAAGTCTATTTTTACGTTTCCGCTTCTCTTGTTTCTAGTTTAATGTCCTAACGTTTTTGTCGCTACTATTTAAGAAAGATTACTCAATCCAGTAAGTTCAGAGTCGTAGGCTATAGGGCGTGGATATATTCTACCAGATCTTAATTATCACCTTGTACTGAAGATGGGGGGCAGGATTGAAAGTTTTTTAGGTCTCCATAGGAAGTTAAGCCAGTCGTTAGGCACCGGGTGGTCATCGTAGATAATGTAAACTAGTTTAATTTGCGTAGTAAATCGCTGTATTTTTATACCATACCTTCTATTGGGTGTAGAACCCCCCGTGCGTAGGCGAGTTTTCCGTCCGTCTAAAGCGGCTAGGTTTTACCGGTTGCGGTTTTCCAGGATGGTTTGAGAGTGGTAATTTGGGCAGTGTTAATTCGGGCTAGCTCTTAGGTTACCCTTCCCTGGGGGCGGCTGCTTCAAGTCTGCCAGGTTCACTCCCCAGAACACCAGCTCAAAAGCTCTGGCTAGGGGGAAGGAAGTACTACTCAGACGTAGTATAAAGAAACTCTGATTTTCGGTGGGGCTCCCAGGCTGGGCGGGTGGCGAATTTTCTTGCCTAGGGTATAGACCGAAAGGTTATGCTAATGTCTCGTAGGCTAGGCGGGGTACAGCTACGCCTTTGCTTCTAGCCTATGGTCGTCAAGATAAAAGCTAGCTAGAAAATTGCTTGACCCAGAGAGAGTAGGAGCCGTCCCTCACGGAAGAGTCCGGTTAGCGTGCTGGCTAACGACAACTTGAGTAGTGACTTGGCCAATAAAGTCCGAGTGATGAGCGGTCCGACTAGTACTGCTTTTCAACCAAGCGGGTTTGCTAGTGGCGGTTCGCTAGGAAGACGGTGATAAAGGCCCGGATGATGGACGATAACGGCTCTCGCCGTTTTTTCCTCCGACTCAGTGAGACCTCTAAACGATTCCCTTAAGTTTACGATTTTTAAGTAAAAGTGTTATAAACTGCTAACATTAGTTTAAATAAAAGTTTACCAATTGTATCAAGAAAATATAATGAGACTATATGATTAGACGAGAGTAGCTTAGCACATACGATATAAGGGGTAAAAGTTTACTCATGATAGTTAATGGGCATACTAACCTGAAAAGTATAAGTATGTTAGCAAGCACTTCTAGTGTCGTGGGTATTATGTGGATACGGTAAGTGGTTGGGCTTTAAACATATATTGACCATTCAATTTTTAATTAATTAGCTGTATTAATTATAGTATAATTTTGACTATATAGTCTGGGATTTACCTTACCTCCTGGTTAAAATGTTTTTTATTTGAGGGAGATATAAGGACACCATCACCACAATCAGGGTAAGGCACTTTGTTTAAGGGGAATTAGAGTAAATTAATCCTTAGCATCCTTACTTGCAATTGGCTGGGAAAATACCATGAATTTTCTTAGAGCAAGAGCTTTAAGAGTATTATTCCGACCGGGGACGTTCAGTTAAAAACAATCATTTAATGTGCGGGTTGTTGATCATAAAACAACTTGAAGATGTGAGCGATAATTAAGTTGTTTAAGAGTAGATACCCAATCCCTACTTTCAATATTTTTGTGGAGAAAGAACTTTTTAATAGGCTGTACTTTAATTATTTTCTGTAGGGTATTGGGATTGAAGGGGTGGAGAAAATTTTTAAGGTTTCTATTTTATTGCATGAAGAGAAAGAATTTAAGGGAAAAGTTTTTTTGAAACCATCGGTAAAGGAGAAAAATATCACCTCTTTAATTAATTCTAAATTGTAAATAAAAGTGATATTTTACCTTTTGAAGATAGTGCTGTTTATAGGCCTTGTCAAAAATTAACGAACCTAAAAAACAAAAGAACAGTAAACATAACAAATAATGCAGTACAATAGAACCAGTTATCGGATATCTTAAATCAGATTTGCGAATAGTTCGATTTTTTTTGAAAGGAACTTTGAGAAATAAGATTAACGCCTTTATAATCGTAGTTGTGTTTCAACTTTATGAAATGGATACGGAAGGCAGTCTTTATGGGTTTAGTACTTTTGATCGTGTTTTATGCTAATGGAGCCCACAACGCTTAAGTTAATGGTTGTTTTAAAATATTTTTAAGAACTAATTAAGTGTACTTTCAAGTAGTTATTAAATATTAACAAGTTTTATTAATGACCTTTATTGGTTTATTTGTGACTTTTTTAGCGCTATCTAAGCTTTATGCTGGTACCATAGGCCGTGGGTTTCCTTTTGAACTAGCTCTTCATCAGTAAAAGGGAAATTTTTTGCGGGCTTAAGCACGTTTGTCAGCTAGAAAAGGATTATTATAAGTAATTGTACGTTCCCCTGGGAAAGTACTTGAAGTATTAAACACGCACAAATTATTTTCATTAAAGGGACCAAGTTAAAATCGAACATAAGGTAGTAATCTAGTTAATAACTTTGTTTAGCTTTTATAGATTTAACATTTTTAGAACTTAATATTTCCCAGTTACCACCTATAACTATGTTACCACCCTAAAATTGTGATGAATTTTTCCACAGTTAGCAAAAAATTGTGGTATCGGAAGTATTCCCAAGCCATGCTTTTATTGATAGTGGACGTCCGTATTTAAATATACAACTTTTATGACAAAGAAGCGCCCTTTTTTATATGTAATATTAAAATTTGCTAATAAGTCTCTTTATTTAGTTTTAAGGTGGAATATTATTATTGATAATTTAATTCTTTCGGGCAGTTTGCTTTTATCTTATTAATGTACTGGAGCCTTTTTAATGAGTATGAAATACTATGCTAGATTAGAGCCGTTTAGTAGTTTAAAAATAATAGGCTGCTGTAAAAGTTTGGCTAGTTATAGCGTAAATTAATTACTTAGATTAGTAGTTTTCTTTGATAACCGCTATTCTTTTTGGTGGGATCTTTTAGTAAAAATTTGACTAGATTTATTATTAATCTTTCATTTATTTTCTTTGTTATTTGCTTGGTATTTCAGAGTGGGCTTGAGGATAAACTTGGTTGGCTAAATGTCCGAAGCCCTTTACAATAAAAAAAAGTGTTATTCCTAGTCACTTTAATCATGTATTATTTTGTGTTTTATTAGGTGCTTAGTATGTATATCAATAAAGTTTAGTTTATATAAAAAAAAGAGATATCATCGAAAATCAAATCATTCTTTTTTAAAATCACTGATATTTAATATAGAAGAACTGGCAAAGTATATAAAGGTTGTGAATATTTAGATATATATAGTATATTATATTTTTATAGGTATTTAGAAGATATAGAATATGAAGAATAACGCGTAGCTCGCTCTATATAATTCCGCAAATTGCTTGAACTAATACTAGGAGTAAAATAATATGGTCGTCTGTTTGATATCGGTGCCGGGAGCGACATACTAGTCGAGTAGGTTCTAGCACTCGGGTTTTATGCTTGATGCACTGAACAGTTAGGATATTTTAATAAAATAAATTATCTGAAATTAACGGAGCTTACCGGATATAATGTTATTAAAGGTGGTCGTCTAACGTAGCGTTTTAGTTTAGCTTGCCTGGTGGAGAGGTGCTTAATTTATTTACCGGAAAGTTTTCTTTTTTCAGTACTTTAAAAACTAAAAATATTTAATATATTTTTTAATTTATGAACTTATTTGTATAGAATTAGTAAAAAGTATTACTTTATTGATAAAATTTATTTAAATATATTTCGCTATAGCATTCGGTAATACTTTTTACGATGATGAAGCAAGTATAGTTTCCTTTAAACTAATTACTCTTATAGGCATAAAAATCGCGAAAAATTCATAAAATATTAAATAGTGAAATAAAGACTATCTTTGGTGCTGTTTTTATGTCTGGGCGGGTTCTAATTTCTATCTTACTAATCCCAAAGATCATTACCTATGCAAGATCGTTATCATGGGATCATTGACTAGTTTTAACTCCTATGGATGCTCTATATATAGCTATAGTCATAATACTTAGATATGTTGTTTTTATTACTAGGGATAATAAAAATTTAAAACTTGATAAACAAATTTATGAGTTAACTAGTTAAAAAATTTATCTTGGTAAAGAAGTAATTCCGTGGTTATTGGAAGAATTTTACAAGATTACACTTTTTAATGATATCATGTAACTAAACAAAAAACAGCATTCAGCTCAAAATTGTAAATTGTCTGATCTCTACGGCGGCTTCGACAACAGCTTTACCGAGGGGAGTTCTAATCTTTAGCTTCTATTAGTTTGCGGGCCAGATTTTTTTTGAATTCTATATTAAAATAAACAGCCCTGTGGTCGGCAGAGTTTCTGCCGTTATGGTGCTTTAAAAGAACTGCTAAGCGGGTTATTTTTATTGATACTATTCTAGTTCGGTTGTTTTTGTGCTAATATACTATTATTATGAAGTGCTTGTTGATTGGGTCTGAGAGGGGAAATGATTATTGAAGAAAAAAAAATAACTGCGAATGAACCGTCGATGGAGGAACTTTTGCGGGCTAAAGGCCGGTTACACCATGTAAGTGAATTAAGGGAAGAGGACAAGGTTCCCGGTGAAGAGCGGTTGCGTCAGATAGCTGATATTTTTCCCCCTGGTTTGGAACCAATTCAGGCGATAAAAGTTTTAGGCACCTATTTTCAAACCCTGGAAACCACTTTCGCGGAATACAAAAAATACGTCAGCGGTGAACGCCGCCAACTGGAAGGTGAGTACCGTTCTTTAAATAAAAGTAAAGAGGATCTGAAGCATGAATTGGACCGGTTGACTTCTGACTTGTTAGAACTGACCAACACTTTTGAAGAGCAGGAAAGCCTTTTGTCCACTATTAATCAGAAAGTAGTTAACTATGAAAAACAGCTTAAAAAACTACATCGGGAAAACGGCGAACTAAGTAACAAGCTAACTCAGAAAGAAAACGACGCCATCTTTTACCAGCAGGAGTTGGAAAGATGCATGCATGAAAACAAAACTATCACCTCGGTGCTGGCGGCCGCTAACGCCCGTATTGAAGAATTAGAACGCCAGCTGTCCGCAGAATGCGAAAATACTGTTCTACACGAAAAAGAAACCCGGCGCCTGAATCTGACTCTGTCTGAAAGCCAGAAAAAAAATGCTATTACTGAGCGAAAAATGGAAGCAATGGTGGTTAAATACAATGATGAGTTAAAACGTCTTAACGACCGGACTAATACCGATACCCACCACGAAATCACCTTACTGCGTAAGAGAATACGTTCCAGTGTTATCTCGGAAATGCGTGAAATTCAGCAGCTTATAAATTCCAAGCCTTCTATAGAGGCGGCCAGTAATTTTAAGCCCTTGCTGATGCGCCTGATCACCAAACTGGAACAGGCTGCCGGCCTGGATCTGAAGTAAGCTAGGTAATTAGGCTTCTCACCGGTCAAAATTAATTATGCGGGCGAAGCTATCGGGTTTCAGGCTGGCTCCGCCGACCAGAGCACCATCGATGTCGGTCTGGTCCATGAGTTGGGCGACGTTGTCCGGTTTGACGGAGCCACCGTAAAGAAGGCGGACGGCGTTGGCAAAAGAGTGGTCATAATGAGCGGTCAGCCATTGACGAATGAAAGCATGGGTTTCCTGGGCCGTTTTTGGTGTGGCAGTCTGGCCGGTGCCGATAGCCCAAACGGGTTCGTAGGCGATAACTAGGGGGACGAGAGTTGGGGTGGTTAACCCGGATAGAGCTTCGGCTAACTGGCGGCCTAAAAGCTCAAAGGCCCGGCCGGTTTTTCTATCTTCCCAGGTTTCTCCTAGGCAAAGAATGGGAGTGAGGCTATATTTCAAGGCGGCGCTTAGTTTTTTATTAATCCACTCGTTAGTGTCGCCAAATAGTTGGCGACGCTCGCTGTGGCCGATGATAACGGCTCGGGCCCCAGCGGCGGTCAGCATGGGCCCGGAAACTTCTCCGGTGAAAGCTCCCTCTGCTTCCCAGTGCAGATTTTGAGCGGCGATGGTGATGGGAGAACCGACGGCGGCTTGAGCTGCCGCTTCAAGACTGGGGAAGGGAACGCCCAAAGTCACTTCGCGGTCATCCTGGAAGGAGGTGGCTAACTGACGACGGAGCTCATTAATGAATTCGTTAGCCTCCTGGCTGGTTTTAAACATTTTCCAATTGCCAATTAAAAGCGGTTTTCTAGTCATTAACGATCTAGCCTCCTCGGAATTATTCAATGTTTAGAGCGTCTAAGGCGACTAGGGGTTGCCCGGCTAGGGCCCGGAGAAAAGCGCTGCCGCCGGTGGAAATAAAAGATATTTGGCTACGGTTAGACATTTTCATAATGGCTGCGGAAGTGTTAACTCCGCCGGCCAGAGTCACTCCTTGGCATTCGGCTAGAGACTGGGTGATGCTTGCGGTACCCTGGGAAAAGGCTGGGGTTTCAAAAGCTCCCATTGGGCCACTCCAGATTATAGTTCGACACAGGGCTAGAGCCTCGTTGTACAAAAGGCGGGTGGCCGGACCGATGTCTTTGGAGATCATGATCTGAGTTAGACTCTGTAGGGGGATGGTTATTGCCGTGGTTAGGTTGTGAACTTTATTTACGGCTACCGCGTCTATAGGTAAAAGAAGCTTGGCCCGTTGGTTAGGGAGATTTTGTAGAATACCTTCGATCTTTTGACGGCACTCTGAATCGCAGAGCGATTCCTCTACTTCGATTTTTTGAGCTAGTCGGGCAGTGATATCGCCGACTTCACCACCCAAAAGCACATAATCAGCTAAGCCTAGCAATTTATGTAAAACCGGTAGTTTAGCTTGAATATCCCGCCCGCCGATAATTGCGGCTAAGGGTCGGATCGGGTTAGACAGAGCCCGGTTTAGAGCCATAAGCTCATTTTTAAGAGCTAACCCCGCTACTCTTGTCTTCATAAACTTGGTGATGGTGGTCATGGAAGCGTGAGCCCGATGACAGACTCCGAAAGCGTCGTTAACGTAGATATCAGCTAGCGCGGCTAGGTGGCCAGCGAAAATAGGGTTGCCGGCGGTTTCTCCGGGGTTGAAGCGCAGATTTTCTAAAAGTAGTACCTGGCCTGGTTTCAGAGCCAGGGCTAGTTGCTGGCTACTTTCCGGCCAACCATCGACTGGGGCGAAGCCCACTTCCACTTCCCAGAGGCGGCTCAGGCGCCGGGCTAGAGAAGCGAAGGATAGGCGGAGATCGGGGCTGGTTTCGTCGTGATTAGATTTGAGGGGGGTACGGATGTGGCTGC
>LQAA01000109.1 GCA_001577715.1 Candidatus Adiutrix intracellularis
GAACAAAGGATCCGTTGTATGTTATAAATATTTCAGCTAAACAAAATATAGTGACGATAGGCACAAAAAAAGATTTATACTCTTCATCGCTTACGGCTGAAAAAATATCGTGGTGTTCCATTCCGCCGCCAAAAAAAACTATTGAAGTTACTGCAAAAATCCGCCGGCAGCACAAAGCTGAAAAAGTTTTTATTATTCCGCAAGAGGACAGCTCGGTGAAAGTAGAATTTGCCCAACCACAAATGTCTGTCACTGCAGGACAAAGCATAGTATTTTATAAAGGCGACACAGTTTTAGGCGGCGGAGTGATACACTAAATGCCTGTGCCAGTACCACAGTTGCAAAAAATCTGTTAAAAATGGTTTAAAAAAGTTCAACCGTACTATTCGTGCAAAAAAAAAGCAAAAGCGACCATCAAAGCCAAAACCTGTAAAAAAGGCGAAAGTTTACAAAAGCGTTAAAAACTTTATATAATTCAACGTATCTAGAAAACTGAAAGGAGTAAATTAAAGTAAGACTTAGAAAAAGATTTAATATAGAAAGCGATTAAAAAATAAAAACTAGCTGACAAAAAATGTTTTAATGAAGCTAAAGCTTTCAGTCCTAAAAAATACGCAAAATATAGTTATTTTAATAGACTTGTTCTAAGTTCAGTATTGAATTTACAAAACAAGTCGAAAAATATTGAGAAATTCTCAATAGCAAAGGATAAAAAATGAAAAAGCTGATTATGCTGTCCGTAGTATGTTTGTTTGCATTAACTGCTTGTGGTAAACTTCCATTGGTTGGAGATCTCTTTTCTAGTAGCCCTAGCCCTAGCCCTAGCCCTAGCCCTAAATCCGACTCCTGGTTTAGTAGATGGTTTTCCTCCTCTAGTAGCCCTAGCCCTAGCCCTAGCCCTAGCCCGAAGAGCGAGAAATAATAATTTCCTCTGTTAGAGTGTAGTTTGTATGGTGAGGTAAATTAAATAAACTTTATCCCGTGCTTTTGGCAAGAAAGAAAGTAGAGCAGGAAACAGCTGAAAAACTGAATAAACACTACTAAATCGACTACGACTATTGTTATCGCTGTTCTTTTATTACTACTAGCACGGGTTAATTGTGGAAAGTTAATTCGTAATGAAAATGGTAGTAATTGTTTGTAAAACGATGCTTATATTAGGCCTAGGCAGAGTACGATGAACCATAAGCCGTAAAAATGTCTTGCTCAAGGTTCTATACCTAGCACTGTAAACAGGCTTGTTCCGATATGCAGCCGGGGGGGGGACGTATGAAAGACGAGTTTAGATATCGAGACAACGCTTGTTTTATAGCTTTAACATACTCGCCTGAAACTCTGAATAGAATGTATGACGTTGAAAAAATCAATCGCAGAACAAGCGAAATATATAGGAAAATTATAAGTCTGTGCATAATCCGGTTGTTCCTGAAACTGATATGCACCCACATCTCCGCCTGCAAAATCAAAGGCCCCGACTTCACCGGCGATTAATCAATCCTCCGGCCCATG
>LQAA01000110.1 GCA_001577715.1 Candidatus Adiutrix intracellularis
TGCTCGGTCTATGTGTTGTCGCCTGCGGTTGGATAATCGCGAATTACGCAAGCGGGGTGGCGGTCTTTTCGGAGCCAATCCTCTCACCGGGTCGATTGGAGTAGTGACTTTGAACTTACCGCGTTTAGGCTACCTAGCCCGGACCGAGACGGAGTTTATCAAAAAATTGGATTGTTTGGTTGATTTAGCCAAGGACAGTTTGGTCATTAAACGTAAGGAATTAGAACGTTTTACCGAAGGGGGGCTTTATCCCTATACCAATTTTTATCTTCGTAGCGTTAAGCAAGCTACCGGCCGTTATTGGACCAACCATTTTTCCACCATCGGGATAGTAGGTGGCAATGAGACCTGCTTAAATCTATTAGGTGAGAGTATTGCTACTGAACGCGGACGAACTTTTATGCTTAGGGTGTTAAACCATATTCGTGGGCGTCTAACTGAAATTCAGGAAGAAACTGGAGATTTTTTCAATCTGGAAGCTACCCCAGCCGAGGGAACTTCCTACCGCTTGGCTCAATTGGATAAGGTTCGGTATAAAGGTCTCATCTTCGCCAACTCCCACTTAGGAGATGGACGGATGCCCTTCTACACTAACTCTAGTCATCTACCCGTCGATCACACCGATGATCTTTTTGAAGCTCTTGAACTTCAGGACGATCTGCAGTGCTGCTACACTGGTGGTACTGTACTTCACGCTTTTGTGGGTGAGGAAATTACTGATATCCGAACGGTTAGATCTTTGGTTAGGAAAATAACTAGCAATTTTAAACTACCTTATTTTACTATTACTCCTACCTTTAGTGTTTGCGCTGATCATGGTTATCTTACCGGTGAGGTACCGGTCTGCCCTCATTGCTTGGAGGATACGGAAGTTTATTCTAGAGTAGTGGGTTATCTTCGTCCGGTAAGCCGCTGGAACGACGGTAAGCAGGCGGAATATACCCAGCGTCGCTCTTATAAAGTAACGGTTCCCGCCGTGATTCCGTCCACTTTGTCCGTTATTGCCGCCAACCTCGACCATGTTTTGGATGAAGACGATGGGGAGGTTAAGAACGGGGGAGATGAATTTCTTTGCGCTTAGGCGGGATGTTGAAAAACTCAACTCTAGACTATCCTGGTCTGGTCAGTGCTGTTATTTTTACTCAGGGTTGCAACTTTACCTGTCCTTACTGTCACAATCCCCATCTGGTTAGCTTCTTTGGAACGCCATTGACCGAAGAAGCGGTCTTGTTTTTTTTGCGTAAGCGCCGGCCGTTTTTAGACGGAGTGGTTATCTCTGGTGGGGAACCGACCATTCAGCCGGATTTGGCTGAATTCTGTAAACAACTTCAGAGTTTAGGCTATCAGGTTAAACTGGATACTAACGGCTCCGACCCAGAGGTGGTGCGAAATCTCATAGAGCGCAAATTGATTAATTATTTGGCTTTAGATCTTAAATCAGACCCAGGGAATTACCCCCTAGAAATAGCTCCGAGCCGGGGTGAGGCTATCTTAACTACTATAGCTCTTTTAAAGCGCGCGGCTATTCCCTATGAATTCCGCACTACTTGCGCCGCTCCCTTCGTAAACCGCGAAACGATAGAACGTATTGCCCAGGCCGCTCGAGGCTCCGCCTCTCTTTTTCTTCAGCCCTGTCATTTAGAGAGAGATTTGCTCGATTCCGTCTTCATGCACACCCAACCTCGCCTTAGTATCGCTGAAATTGAAGAATTTTGCCTTGTGGCTGGTTCCTACTTGCCCACGGTCGTCCGGAGGTAAAATTACGGTTGTACTGTTTGGTTAGATAGTATATTAAACATTCAACAGGAGTATTTTTAGTTTAATTTTTCCAGGGGGATGAAAAATTTGTATTAATATTGCATAATTATACTATTATGCTGCTAAAATTTTTTTGTTTTCCATTATGTTGATTAAGCTTCTAAAATGCTAATTAAATTCTTGGTTAGTAAGGAAAAATTAACAAAAAAACGAGTTATTTTCTTTTTATAAATAGTTGCAATATTTTATAATAAAAATACTCTTTTAAGTACGATTTTAGATTCATTGGGTAAGCTAAAAAGTCCAATTATAAAATTTTTCCCAACGGGTATGTAGTATATCAGATTAATACTTATGATATAAATAAGGGGGTTAAATGGAAAAATCAAAAGTATTTTTTACTGATATGCGTTGCCGGGTTGGGGTTAGTCTTTTGGATAAGCTTGACCGGCTCATAATTCAGGCGGGTATTGAAGAGATTAACTTTAAAAAAAAATTTGTGGCTATAAAACTTCATTTTGGCGAACCAGGCAATTTAGCTTTTCTGCGACCAAATTTTGCTAAAACCGTAGCCGATCATATTAAAAAGTTGGACGGGCTACCATTTCTTACCGACTGTAACACTCTTTATGTTGGGCGGCGTAACAACGCTCTCTGGCATTTGGAGGCAGCCCTCGAAAATGGATATTCATCTCTTTCTACTGGCTGTCAGATGATTATTGCCGACGGTCTCAAAGGTGGCGATGATTTAGAAGTGCCGATTGCGGGCGGGGTTTTTTTGAAGTCGGCTTGGATCGGCCGTGCAGTGATGGATGCGGATGTAATTATCTCACTTAACCACTTCAAGGGGCACGAGGCTACGGGCTTTGGCGGAGCTATTAAGAATATCGGCATGGGTTGCGGCAGCCGGGCTGGAAAAATGGCTATGCATAGTGACGGAAAGCCCAGTGTGATCCAGGAGAAATGCGTTGGCTGCCGTACTTGCATTAGATATTGTGCTCAGGAAGCTATTAGTTTCGGAACGGCAAAAAAAGCTTTTATCAATAGTAGTCGGTGCGTAGGTTGCGGCCGTTGTCTTGGGGTTTGCAATTATGATGCCATAGGTAATCTTTTTGATGATTCTAATGACAGGCTTTGCGCTAAGATGGTCGAATACGCCAAGGCGGTGCTGGACGGGCGGCCGCATTTTCATATTAGCGTTATCAATCAGGTTTCGCCTTACTGTGACTGCCACGGAGAAAACGATGCTGCGGTGGTGCCAGATATCGGTATATTTGCTGGTTTTGATCCGGTTGCTTTAGACGCGGCCTGCATCGAAGCGGTCAACGCGGCTCCTAGTTTGTCTGGGAGTATTATAAACGATCGGGAACAGGATGGTATTGTAGATCACTTTACTCGCATCCACCTTGCGACTGATTGGCGGGTGCAACTAACTCACGCTGAAAAAATTGGTCTTGGCCACGCTGGCTATAAATTAATTAATGTTTACTAACTGTTCAGGCTTTAATTCGGGTGATTCTGGCACCCAGGGCCGAGAGTTTTTCGTCCAGCCGGTCGTAGCCCCGGTCGAGATGGTAAACTCGCAGAATTTCGCTTTTACCGCCGGCGGCCAGAGCGGCCAGAATTAGGCTGGCTGAAGCTCTGAGATCGGTGGCCATCATGGGGGCTCCGGAGAGACGGCTTACTCCTTTGATTACGGCGGCGTGGCCTTCCAGAGTTATGTCGGCTCCTAGGCGACTGAGTTCACTGATGTGCATAAAACGGTTTTCAAAAATAGTTTCGTTGATGATGGAAACATCGTGGCCTATAGTCATGAGAGCCATAAATTGAGCCTGCATATCGGTGGGGAAGCCTGGATAGGGTCGGGTGGTTACATCTACGGATTTGATGGGGCCGTTGGCGGTTACCATTACATTGCTCTCGTTGATTGCGAGTTCGACTCCAGCCTCACTTATTTTTTCATAAACCGCCTTCAAAGTTGCGTTGGGTGTGCCCTGGATTAGTACCTTACCACCAGCCAGAGCTACAGCTACGATTAAAGTCCCAGCCTCAATGCGATCGGGCATTATGGTGTGGGCGGCGGAGTGGAGCGTATCTACACCATCGATAATCAGTTCATCTGTGCCTATCCCTGAAATTTTGGCGCCCATGGCTAATAGAGCCAGAGCGGTATCGGTTATTTCCGGTTCTCGGGCGGCGCCGGTAATGATGGTTCGGCCCCGGGCCAGGGTAGCGGCCATCATTAAGTTTTCGGTACCGGTGACTGTTACGGTGTCGAAGTGGATGTGAGCGCCGTATAGGCCGCCGACGGGGGCTCTGGCCAACACATAGCCGCCACTTAAATTAATAATCGCGCCCATACTTTCTAGAGCCTTAAGGTGGAGATCGATGGGTCGGGCGCCAATAGCGCAGCCGCCCGGCAAAGATACTCTGGCTCGGCCGTGGCGGGTTAAAAGCGGCCCCAGAACCAGGGCCGAGGCCCGCATGGTTTTAACTAATTCATAGGGGGCTTCTGGTCGGGACAGTACGCTGAGATTGAGTTCGGCCCGTCCCCCGGCTATTTCAATTTGGCCGCCCATGTAGGTGAGGAGACGGGCCATAGTCGTTAGATCTATAAGGTTGGGCATATTATGCAGGGTGAGCGGGCCGTTGGCTAGAATAGCCGTGGCCATTAGAGGTAGGGCGGCGTTTTTTGATCCGCTGACGCGTACTTCACCGTTCAGACGCCGCTGGCCTTCAATTATTATTTTATCCATTGGCGTTACCTATAGTTAGTCGGGGTGGTGTTCAATATAAGCGTAGGCCGAATGGTTGTGGATAGATTCAAAATTCTCGGCGGCTATGGAAAACCAGGTGTAATTACCGTCAGCTAGAAGTTTGACCGCTACTTCCCGTACCACATCTTCGACAAACATGGGGTTGTTATAGGCGGTCTCGGTGACGAATTTTTCATCGGCCCTTTTCAGAAGAGAAAAAATTTCGGCTGAGCAGGATTCTTCTATAAGATGGATTAAGTCTTCCATCCAGAAAAATTTTTTGAACCTTACCACTACTGTGACAACTCCCCTCTGGTTGTGAGCCCCGAAATTGCTGATCTCTTTGGAGCAAGGGCAAAGAGTTGTGATAGGTACGGTCACGCCTACAGTTATATCGGGTTTAGCATTGTTTTGCTGGCCAAAAAGAGTGCAGTTATATTCTAGAAGACTTACTGCTTCAGAAACGGGGGCTTTTTTTTTCTATGAAGTAAGGGGAAGCTCAGCTCTAGATGGGC
>LQAA01000111.1 GCA_001577715.1 Candidatus Adiutrix intracellularis
GACTATAGTCCGCGTTAAATACGGACTAATCAAATTTTCACCTAAAGATTTACTTAAAAATCAAGAAGTTGCACCAACCTATACCATTAGAGTTTTAAAAAATGGTAACTTTATCCTAGCCCCGCTTAACGGATCAACGGAAACCATAGAAAATCCGGCGCTTCCAAGCGGACCGGCGGTTGGCCAAAAAATAGTGGTTCGGCGGCGCAGTAAAAAAGGAGAACCCAACGCCCTAGATCGAACCTATGATCCCTATCAAACATGATCTCTTATTAAACAGTAAATCTACTTCATTAGCTTTAACTCACAGTACTTAGCTCTAAATTAGCTTTAACTCACAGTACTTAGCTCTAAAAAATAAAATAGACGCCGAAATTCAGCGGGAACTGGATTATGGCAGTTCATTCTAAGACCGAAAGACCTGGAGCTAGAAGGAACGTTGCAGGATTATATAAGCCAGTGTACGATATCGTTTGACCTACACCAACGGCACCGAGGCCTTGCAACTGGCCTTAATAGGCCTAAACCTGAGTAACGCAGTACTCGAGCCCGAATGTTACATTTTTCGCCACTCCAAAAGTAACAGTTCTATTCGGAATCATCCTAGTTCCGGTCGGTATTAATCTCAAAATTTACAATATCAACTCCATCGGTCTCAGCCTCCAAATCAAAATCGTCAAAGCTGAAGGTTGCTATCGCCTCCAGGCTGTGCAGCAATTAATTTTTTAAGTACCCCAAACCTACTATAAAAACCTAGAGTATATTTGCCGGCGGCAGGGGCTAGAACTTATAGAAGACATAACCCAGTCCTTTGGAGTGGAATATGCAGGGTGCAAATACGATGCTCTCGACTGCTTAGTTACCGCCTCCTCCCCCCTGACTAACCCCTTAGACTGCTACAACGACGAGAGATCCTTTACCAACGACGACGCCTTTATGAAATTTTAACCTCCCTTCGCAGTCATGGTTAGAGGCTAGACGACAAGTACTAAATATCTACTTCGACATTAATTCCCGCCTAGGTACACTTCAAGAGGTCGTTTTACTGCCCAAACTAAGAACCCTAGCTAATAGTAAAGCGCAAGCCCAACAAAAATATAGCCGCCCAATATGACGTCGCCTACGCTCAATATACTACCCCTTCTTACTGAAAACCAG
>LQAA01000112.1 GCA_001577715.1 Candidatus Adiutrix intracellularis
TTAAAACGTTTAGCCATGGCTAGCAGCCCTATCGGCCTTATTCATATTTTTTCCCTAAGGGCTAATACCTATAGCTTCTGTAGCTCTTAGGTGTAGGATAGCTCTGGTGGCGACACCGCCGCCGAGGGTAAAAATAAAGCCCCCAAACAGACTATTTTTATTCGTTTGGACCCTCACCAACTGACTAATCGCAACAATAATTTCCCATAGATACTTTTGACCGGATCTGGACCTTCTGACCACTATTTCTGGCTAATATCCTCTAGCGATCGACGTAATCACCCTCCTAAACTACTTTTTGACCTAATAATGGTCATTACTCAGGGTCACAACTATTTGAGATATTTCTTCGAGAACAGCCATGACGATAACGATTATAGCCGACTTATATAGCTCGAATATGTGCTTAATCGCCTTTATGCAATATCTACGCATAGTTTACATAGTAACCATCACCTCTCTAGTCTCGTGTACATCCCCCCCAGTCCGGAGAAACTTACCCAACCGACCTTACTCTAATTTTCGCTGGTTGTTTAACCCCATCCATTTAAACCCCTGGCCTTCACCTACGGCAGCATTATAGTCGCACGGCTAGACCACCTTCAGGATGGCTCCACCTTAATTCCTTTAACTTTCTTTGGGTTTATAGCACCAGACGAATATCTAGGATAAAAATTAATAGCTTATCGTAACTTATTCCTGGCCGACAAACAGGCAAAAAATAGAGAGAAACTCCTTGCTACCACCGCTTTATTCTTAAAATTAATTAAATCTTATTCAGCTTCCATCATCTCATTTTTAGTATAAAGTAAGAGTCAATATTAGATGGAATCTATGTGATTAGACATGAATTAATAAAAATGAAATAAGTTCAGAGAAATGTGTCAGTATTTACAAAAACCTCTCCCAGGTAAGGCAGACTTTCAAAACGATGAAGAGCGTTAATATAAAAATATGACTTATCTATCACTAGCCGGAAAAATAGTCATAGTTTATATCTTTTTTGCGTCTACTAGCTTATTATGTCGAGTGGCACATACGGGATACTTAGTAAGAATTAACATTTATCGATAAAGAAATAAAAGTTAAAGAATACTGAACTCCAGTTAGCCCGACTGAAAAATTAGAGGGTGCCCAGTTAAAAGCCTCAAGAAAAAAATTTAGATGGCCTTCCTGTTCAGAGCTTTAATAGCTTGCTTCTCAACTAGGCTAGCATCTATTTGACCACCTGTTAAATGAACGAGATTACTCGGAATTAAACCAGTAAAAGTGCTACCCTCATTTAGATAGATTTACTCACTCTACTATAAAAAATTTTTTAATTTGCTTCAACCCATAAATAGTATACAGTAACCAACTGCTATATCGTAAAGAATGGCAACAACCCGTCGCCAGAAAACGTTACTGAGAAAAAAGTAAACTAAAAGAGTTTATGGTATACACACAACCTGTCATGAAAGTGCTGGGCTTCAAGATATTTAAATCTCTCGTTGCCCAGATAATCAAAGCAAAACAGTTCGAATCTACCAATATGATGAGTACAATATTGAAACTCGTATAAAGAACAATTTCCGTAAAGGGTGTAATTACCAATAACGGTTTTATCGTATTTAAGAATAATATTACCAAGAAGAAAGTAGTACCGTTTTACCCTAAGATTACAAAGAAGGAACGTAAAGTTCATGCCGCCAAGATTGAAGACGATGATATCCTCCACAAGAATATCCAAGTTAAGAACTCACATATTGCGTCAAGATTTGTTACCGGTAATTCCATCAATATTCTTAAAACATAAAAAATAACAAAGCATATAAGGTATAATTAAAGGCAAAGAGTGATACTACTAGCTAAATCAGAACTTAAGCGGATATCCAGCATCAGCGCGAACATAGCGCAGCATCTAATATAATGCTGACTACCCAACAGTCGAATCACTAAAAAAGTAAACGCCCGAACCAATCTACTTGAAGAATTAAAAGACTACACTCACCAAGGCGGCCATATAGTATCGTTACATCTTATATTGCTATAGACTAGCGGTTTGCTTCGTCAATAATGACGATCAACTGCCCGAAAGTAAGACGAACTAGTAAAATCAAAAGGATTAAAAATCAACTACGAATAATCAATCTACTAGCAAATTCTAAGGTTCTTAAAATTTTTATGTATAATAAAAATTAAAATCGCTGACCATTTTTCCAAATCCTTGACATTAAAATACTATTACCCTAAAATTTAAAACTAAATTTAATGGAACAATAGCTGCCCCATTTTAAGAGGTATTTTATGGAGAATCTTCCCACCGCTGTTAGTAAAACTATCCCCACCCCAACCGAAAACCCAACTCGCTCTCTACCGGAAATTTTTAATTCCTTTAGTGAGGCCCGTAAAAACGGCTTTCTGGCCGTCAAAAAACTTAAGGACCAGGGACTGGGAGTAGTAGGTGTCTTTTGTACCTATACACCGGTGGAGATTTTTCTAGCGGCTGGCCTAATTCCAGTGGGCCTGTGTTCTACTAGTGACGAAACAATTCCTGAGGCTGAAAAAACTCTGCCTCGCAATCTCTGCCCTCTGATTAAAGCCAGCTATGGTTTTGCTATAACTGACAAATGCCCCTACATGTATTTTTCCGACCTTGTGGTGGGGGAGACAACCTGTGATGGCAAAAAAAAGATGTATGAACTATTAGGCCGTTTCAAAGATGTCTACGTAATGGAACTACCTCAAAGCCAAACCCGGCCATGGGCCCACGAGATCTGGTTATCTGAAATACGACGCCTTAAAGAGCGAGTCGAAGAAAAATTTGGTCTTGTTATAACTAATGAAAAGCTCAGCGGGGCTATCCGAGAACGTAATCTGGAGCGAGCCTATCTCAAAGAGCTCTATGAACTCAGCATCTTATCCCCCCCGCCCCTAACCGGGCTGACCCAACTTAGTCTTCTATTCGGGGTACAATATAAATTTGATCATCAGTCAAAAATTAAGGAAATTAAAGAAATCATTGCTAAACTAAAGCAATCTTATGAGATAGGAGCTAGACCGGTGCCAGCTAGTGCTAAGCGTATCATCATCACCGGCTGCCCCATGGGTGGGGTAACAGAAAAAGTGACCCGAGTTATAGAGGAAAGCAACGGAGTAGTGGTAGCCTATGAAAATTGTACCGGAGCTAAGCAAATGGACCGCCAAATCCGGGAAAACGGTGATCCCTGGAAGGCTCTAGCCGAACATTATCTTGGGTTAGGCTGTGCGGTTATGACTCCCAACTTAGCCCGGCTGGAACTTTTGGGACGACTCTGCCAGCAATTTTCAGCCGACGGAGTTATTGAAATGACCCTAACTGCATGCCAGCCCTATGCGGTAGAAAGCACCACGGTACATAATTTTTTCCGGGATCGCAATCTGCCTTTTCTGACTCTAGAAACCGATTATTCAACCGGTGACCTAGAACAACTAAGAACCAGGGCCGCAGCTTTTCTAGAGACTCTACCATGAGTCTGGCCCTGGGTCTGGACTGCGGAT
>LQAA01000113.1 GCA_001577715.1 Candidatus Adiutrix intracellularis
CCCTAACTTTTCGACAAACAGGCTGGGATTTCAGCCGAACCGGGGAAGAAATACTGACTGAGCTCAGGCCTAGAGCCGCTACCGAATACATACCGGTAGTAGCTACTGGTTACGGCCGGGCCCGCATTACCGGGGTGGTAGCAACTCCCACAGAAATAGGCTGCCACGCTCGGGGAGCGGCTCGACTACGGCCTGGAGTGGGTACGGTAGTAGATATTGGCGGACAAGATACCAAAGTCATAACCGTAGATAAAAGAGGCCGGGCCAAAAGTTTTCAGATGAACAACAAATGTGCGGCTGGCACCGGACGTTTTCTGGACCTAGCCCTGAACCGTTTAGGGGTAAATTTTTCTAAACTGGATACTTTCCTGACGGATAACCTTCAGATTAGACTCAACAGCCTTTGTGTCGTTTTTGCTGAATCGGAAATTACGGGGCTTCTGGCGGAAGGCCGAAGCCGAGAAGAAATTCTAGGCGGGGTGGTTACCTCTCTGGCGGACAAAACTACCGCCCTGGCCGCCAGAATTGACCTCCAACCTCCGGTGATATTGACCGGCGGCCTGGCAGAAAGCCAGGGGATAGCCAAAGCCCTGAGCCGAGCTCTAGGGCTGGAAGTACAACCAACGACCCATGGTTTTTACGCCGGGGCCATCGGGGCAGCAGAAACAGCTCTCCACGGCATCTAGAACTAATAAAAACAGAAGCTGAGCGGGAACTATTTAGACCTAAGAGCGATAGTCTAGCTCAGCCACCAACGGAACTCAGCCTCCGCCCAACGCCGGGAAAAAACCTAGTTGATCCCCATCTACCACCGGGCTTTCCAGAGAAACCCGGCGGCCATTAATCAAGGTTAGTTTTATTTGCTCAAGGGGTAAATCCAAGCGAACGGCTAGATCTGCAGCTGTTGCCGGCCCGGCTAGTTCCAGAATTACCCCCTGATCCGGCTGATAGCCAGGAACTGCCGCGCGCAAAAAGGCACTTAATCTAACCTGTATAAGCATGTTTCACCATTTAAGTTAAGCCATCGGATTTAAAGTTTTAAAGCTTCTCGAATGAATTGCCACCCCTGAAGGCCTTCAATTTTCCCCCTAAAGTTAAACTTTATTTATTTCGTCGTTCTTTAAAAAACCCGGCATATTAATAAATTCAGACTTAACAAGGAACATAATTTTTTTTTCCACTTCTTTATACCATTTTATAAGTTCACGGCCTTTCGGAGTTAAAACTTTAATCCGGCCATGAGTTTCTGAGCCACCATGAGCCAAAAGAGTGAGGCCCATATTTTTTTCTGAGCTGCGAATACGGCCCCAAGCTCCACGATAACTCATACCCATTGCGTTAGCGGCTTTATGAAGTGATCCAAGCATTTCGGTATTTTGCAAAAGCTCCAAACGACCGGGCCCGAACACATGGAAATCACCCTTGGTTAAATAAAATTTTATTTTAAAATCCATAATCTTACCAATACTTATCCTTCCTAAGGAAACCAGATCATCTTTACGGTGGTAGATCGGTTTAACTCAAAAGTGGCCTGGCGGAAGAGTGAATTAACCAGAACTACACTTTAAAAGAGACTATTTGATTCGGTAATAGGCCTCGCCAGCACAAGCCCGGCAGAGATAGTGGCCGTTTACTTCCACCTCCCGTCCATCCAAAACATCCTCACCACAGATGGAGCAGGGGACCCGGCGTAAGGGACGCCCAGGCCGGTCCTCTAGTTTGAGTTCAACAATAACCTCATGAATAATTAGAATCTCTTCATCGGTATACCGGCTCCAGAAAGCCGTCAAATCTTTTTCATCGTGAGCCGGCCGGGGCTCAGAACGAGAGGCTACCCGGAAAGCCCGATCGCTAGCCAGATCTAAAAAAGTTACAGCCGCCTTACCAAAGTCCCTCCATTTTATTTGCCTCCGACCAAAGGTTATCCCCGTCACTATATGAATCGCATCAGCCATACAGCGGTCGGTTTCTATAAAAAGAACCAGATCTCTGTGCTTTTCGCCAGGGGTCAGATTAAGAAGTCTTAATCCAGCTAGACCCATGCGAATACCCAGAATCTGCCCGCTGCAAAGATGACCGTGAAAGGCTTGTGCTCTGAGTAAATAATCCTGCCATTTTACTTCTGTCATATTTTCCTGCGCCCCCTCCCGATTGTTACTAGCTTGATTTATATTAATATCAAAAAGCTTACGCTTATTTAGTCGATCCTTAAAAAATATTATAAAATAAGCATTAATTCAAACGTTATGAATTCTATTAACGCAAAATACAATTAGAATTTTTAAAGTCAACAGACGCAAATAAAGTTTTGCCTCCCACATCCATTCATGAAACTAAAAGCAGCGGTAATTATGAGGACGTTGATTTAATCTCCCAGGGTTCCTTTCAGAAAAATTTTATCTATCCGAAAACCTAATTTAAAATGTCCATCAACTAATTTCATTGCACTACGTTATTTATTGCGTTTTTTCCAGATTTACTGGTTTTTTAATCTTACTTCTAAAACGTTAATATTTGGACCCCTCAAACTATTTTGCAACCTCGCTAACTAATGACGCGCAAAGCGCGACCCATTTAGAAAAAAACTTTTTAACCGGAAGTTAAGATAAATCCTGGACTATATAGTCAAAATTATACTATAATTAATACGATTAATCAATTAAAAATCAAATAATTAATATATTTTTAAGAACCAGCTACTTAAGATGCCCCGCCATGACTTTTTCATAGCGATGCAGGATGATGCTTGGCGGGCCCTGATCCCGAACGCGACCATTATCCAGCCAAATGAGGCGGTCGCACCTTTCAACCGTAGTTAAGCGATGAGCGATAATGAATACCGTAGTTTCCCCCGGCAGGTGTTCAATGGTACTGGCGATAATGTTTTCACTGGCGTGATCCAGAGCGCTAGTAGCCTCATCAAAAATAATAATATCAGGGCGAGTGAAGAGCGCCCGGGCAATAGCAACCCGTTGAGCCTGCCCCCCAGATAATCCCTCGCCCTCCCTACTCAAAACCTTGTCGATACCTTTAGGATCATTCAGTACAAAATCCATAGCCGCTAAGCGACAGGCTTCCACCACTTCATCCCGATTGTATTCCCGGCCCCAACGACTGAAAGCCACATTATCAGCCACCGTGCCCCCTAGTAAAATGGGAGATTGGGATACAAAGCCTATTTTCTGGAGATAAGCGACCTGTTCAGGCGGGGTCATTTCCCGATCATCAACCATAAATCGTCCTACCCGAGGCGAGACCAGACCGCTGAAAAGAAGGGCTAAAGTGCTTTTACCAGCCCCGGACGGCCCGATAAGGCCGATTTTCTCTCCCTGCTCTACAGTTAAGGAAATATCACTTAAACTATCCTCCAGGCTACCCGGATAAGAAAAGGAAACCCGGTCAAAACGAAGAGTTTTCCTAAATCTAAAATTAGGCGTCGCCTCAAAGTTACTAACCGGGCTCTCAGTTATGAAAGTTTCCAAAAGATTAAGACAAAGCAAAGCCTGAGGTTTAAGCCCCCGAATGCCAACAAAGAGACTAAAGACACGGTTCACCGCCGGCAAGACACGCCAAGCAGTTAGCATTAGCATAGAAGCGGCCTGGATAATCTCGGACATAGCGTACCCCCCCCAGATCATCCAAATAGTCACCCCGCAGATAGTCGAGAAGCCAGCTGCTTCTAAAAGCCAGCTCGGCAGAAAATTCGCTAATACTAAAAAAATCTTCCCCGGGACACCCTCACGTAGAGCCTTATAAATAGTTTTAAGAAAACTATCCTGCTGATGATAGAGAATAACTTCACGGATGTTACGAGTCACCCCATACATAATCTTCTGTTCATTGATACTGGCGGTAGCTACCAACTGACCGGCCCAATCAACCCGGCGCCGAACGCCCACATAAGTAACCAACCCCACAAACCCAAAAATACCCATGACTAAAGCTGTAAGCCGAGGCTCAGCTACAAACAGGCTTACAAATAGAAAAAAACTACAGAAAACGTTACTATAAAGCATCAACATGTCGATCAACAAAGTTGTTAGACTATCTCTCTGGGCCATCCGATGAATAATATCAGCACTGGCTGGGGAAATGTGCCAATAATAACCTTTATAAAGATACCGTTCCAAGGTTTCTAGACAAATATAAATAGATAGGTCTTCACCCAGCCTAGTAGTCAGGTGCAAGGTAACATAACTCACTAAATTCTTAAGCAGAATAAAGACGACAGTTAGAAGGCTGGCAAAAGCTACAAAGGAACGGGGACCATGCAATACTCCCGACAAATACGGCGACAGTGCGAATAGACTTCGCACAATCACATTACTCATAACTATTTCCGGCGAGCTCAAACTCATAGCAAAAAAAGAAATTACTAGAATAGTGCTAGTTTCCATGATCGCTAACAGAAACTGAGCAGCAAAAATCACCCAAAAACGAAAACGGAAGCCGGATGACGACAACTGATATATCCGGATAGTATCACGAATGAATGCCTCATAAATATCAGTTGGCATTTTTAATAAACGCATTGCTAACAGCCCCTCCCCCCAGACCTACAACGGATAGTTTTCCAACAACCGAAAAATCCCCCGATAAATTTAAAGGTCCCCCGCAATAATATTTTACCTCCAAAATTGTCCTTATCTTGCCCTAGATACTGACCTTATAATATAAACTCCCGTCGCGGGCTAGAGGCCTAATTTTAGCAATAGGCTATTTTTACGGTGATAGCGGTTTTAAAGACTGTTTACTCATTTTAACTAAAAATTTGGTCAATAAGTAAGGTGGGCACCACCATTATACATTTAACCAAGGGCAATTTAATTTTTCCAATAACGCTAAAAATTATGTAATAATATTATATAATTATTCCGCTAAAATAGATTCCTTTCCTTTCTATTATATTAGTCGATCTACCAAAATACTAATCAAATTCTTGATTAGTCAAAAAAATTTTACAAAAAAAACGAGTTATATTGTTTTTATAAATAATTATAATATTCTATAATAAAAATACTCTTTAAAGTATAACTTTAGATTTATTTGTTAAGCGAAAAAGTCTAATTATAAAATTTCTCCTGACGAATGTGTACATTTTTATATCATACTTTATTTCATACTTCAGAGTTAAAATAATCTTCACAAAATCAGCAACTCTCATTGTCCAAAATTTTGCTTCAAGTTGTAGTCGTTATTTTCTAACTATTGGTAGAAACATTCTATTCCCCCATCAGGATGCTTTCTACTAGACTAATTCCGATAAAATACTTTATAGAACTTAAAATATTCTAATCTATCCAGAGTAATTAAAAATCTATCGTCAAATCATTTAAAGAAATTCAGAATATCTACCAGACATGAATAGAAAACAAGATAACTACCTACTCAACGAGTAATCTACTCACCTCAAATTGACACAGCAACGCCCAAGGGCGCGCTGAATATTTTACTAAGTGCAGTATGTTCATAGGCTTATCCTTGAAGAGGCTATCCATTTTTACCATTATTTAAATAGTATAATTTCGACCATGCAGTCCGGAATTTACATTAGAACCCGGTCGAAATACTCTTTTATTCGAAGAATATATAAGAACGACATTATTATAATTAGGGTACGGCGTTTTCTTTAAAGGTATTTATTCGGGCAAATCAATCCTAAAAATACTTACTCATAACTGGCTGAAAAAATACTATGGACTCGCTTAAAATAGAAGTTTAAAGAGTGCTATTCCGACTAGAGGCATCAAACTAAAAATATTTGTTTATTGCACGGATTGTTGATTATAAAAACAATTTTGTTTAACCCATTTTCATCAACGCATTGAAATTGAAGGAGTGGAGATTTTTTTAAAGCCTCTCTTTTATTGCATGAAGAGAAAACGTCTAAGAAAGAAACTCTATATATCACCACCATTCAAGAAAAAAATATTACTTTCCCAACTAATTCTAAGTTACCAATAAAAATGATAACTCACCTTTAGAAAATAGTATCGTCTACACCCTTTCTTTACGCCACAACTACAAAAAAAGAGAGAAAGAAAATTATTAAATCGACTATTTTCTACAGAAGCCCTAATAAGAGCAAAGAAATGAAGAAAGCCAAGACCCACCTTAAGACTATTAACTTAACCTTATTTTGTGAAATTAAACGAACAAAATCAGAGGCTAATTTAGAAATTTATCAAGAATAATTCAAACTTTTCGAGTATGTTTTAACCAAAAAGCAAAAAAATAAAAAAATTTACAAGTTATATAAGCCGAAAATACTCTGCGTAGTCAATAACCACTACCGTTTTCAACTTTATAAAATAGATGCTGGAAGTAAAGCTTTATTTACACCTGATGACTTTAAGTTTTTTAATCGCGTTTTACACCAATAGAACTCGCAATGCTTGAGTTAATACCTATTTAAATTACTTTTTAAGAATCAACTAATTTAGAATGAACTAAAAAAGACTAATAAAATCCACAAATAAAGCATATTTACAATTTGCTAGTAAAAATTATCTTACTCGCTAGCGAATTATAAGCAAATCATACATGTACACAAAATCTTTAAGCAGAGCCTCAATAATTTTTATAATATTATAAAGTATTACTTTAAAAATGCTGTAACTAATTACTTTAAAAAGATAACGTAAAATTAATAACTTCTAGCATATATACAAAAAGTTAGCCAAAATTATGTTACTCATTAATTTTTAGCTCAGATTACTAATTAGAGAAATTGTCAAAATTAAGTAATCCTAAAACAGTCTTTAGATCATCTATTAAAATCTTATAATTCCTATGAACTGGATGAATTTTTTTATTAAATGTACGACCCAAAACAAAATATAGCTCATGCCCAAGCACTGACGCTAGGTTATTATAAAAATTATAATTAGCAACCTCGTTATCAGGCGACATTGCTAAAATTTTACACCCAGGTTTGGCAAAAATCATATTAACTAATCCAGCCCCTATAGGACCAGCTATAAACTTGGCATTTTTAGATAAAATTACTTGGTCTAAAAAATTTAAATCGCCAGGGCTAACCTGATAAAAATCACAACTATGAAAGAATGATTCCACATCCATGAAATTAATTATATTCCTTAGATTAATACTTTTTCGATCCCGCGCAAGATAAATATTAGGTTTTAAAACAGCAACTTTAGGAACAAGCGCCCATAAAGCCTGTCGTAAAGTATTAAAAGCATAGTATGAAAATTGGTTTTGGTACTGATAATTTATCCGGTTAAATAAGTCCTGCGGCATATATGGCTCAAAACCTGAATTCGAAAGTAACACAGCTTTCTTTAAATTAACTTGAGTCCACCGTTTAATTTTGATAATTTCATGTCCAGTATGGTTTAAGACCTCGATAGATTCGTACATATTTTTATGTAAATCATCTTCAACAATAATGGGTAATTTTCTATATTTATTACACTTGTTTAGGATAGCTAATTTAGGAAGTGTCTCAACTAGCCAATGAGCATAATTCTTCGTATTTTGACCAAAGAAGACTATGCCCTCATCAATATTCAATATTTTATTATTAAGATAAAAATATATTAATTTTTTCTGTCTATTAATTTTACATAAACCAATTAACTCAGCTTTACAACTGCCGTTATCAAGAGTAAACAAGTTGTGGTGGACCGCGAAATTATCATAAATTGTAAAATCTGTGCCGCTTATAGCTACAGCTCCGTAAAGTTCAAGTATTTTTATCGGAGATATTTCAATATCTAATTTAGCTGTACTATTAAAAGAAAGCTGGCCATCCTTAAAACATTTCGGCGAGCTAATGCTAATAAGTTCTCCATCATTAATATTAGTAAAATGTATTTGAAGAATCTTAATAATATCATCAATCGATTTAAGTAGTAATTTTTTTATTTTTCTTTTATTTTTTAAAATAATTAAAGAACGATATAAAAATCTGTAACCTAAGACAACTATTTCTCGAAGTAAGCGAAATAAAAAAAACTGTGAGAAATATTTTCTATATATTTCAACTAATGAAATAAATATATTCAAATTAACCCTTTAGTCAAATAAAAATTAGATACAAAATAGTTTCATGGCTTTTTCTAGAGCATCAATATCGATAAAGTACTTCCGATGCATCAGATGATTATGATCATTCTTATCTTGCTCGCCAAGAACGTAATATAGATCATGACCCAAAATCGCCATGAAATTAGAAAAAAAATAATAATTAGCATTTTTATAGTATGGTGCAAGGCCAATAATTTTACACCCCGGCTTTGAGAATATGGTATTTGCTAAAGATGCTCCAACAGGAGAAATTACTATTTCTGCTTCCCGGAATATCCGTACCTGTTCTTTAATAGTTAATAAACCCGGGTCAATAATAAAAAAACCATACCGATCAATAATTGCCTCAACATCAGCAATATTAACAATCGTTCTTAAATTTCCGCATGTTTCTAAATTTCGTCTTAAATACAGCTTTTTGTATAGTTTATTAGATGTTATTTTATCCATGTCTAGATTAATTGTCATTGATCGTTCACGTAATTTTTCAATTGCTTTTTTACAAAAGGGAAAGTCTTCTGGAGCAAGCTTAGGTAGCTTTTTAGTTTTACTAAAATTACGGTATTCAGGAGTTATATACGCTGTTGGCGTTATATCAATAATTTCATGCAAATTAACACCAGTCCAACGATTAATGAATAAGATATCTCTATTATACTTACTAAAAGTTTCGATACTTGCCTTCATATTAGGATGAATCCAATTGTCCACTAACAACGGCCAATCTTTAAATTCTATATAGGAATCTATTAGTATAAGTCGCGGTAAAGTTTCAGTTAGAAAGTGCGCGTAGTTACCAGTACATTGCCCAAGGAGAGATATAGCCCTTTCAACCATCAGTCTTTTTCTTAACAACCGAAAATCCAAATATTTAAAGTTTAAAGTAACCCTTGCCATATAAAAATTTTCAGCTGGAATGATATCTCTGGCTGGTTCCAACAAATCAGGATGCACTGCATTATCGTTAGATAACAGAAGGTTTGTTCCGCCAATAGCAATTATATTCCTAAGCCTGTTTATCTCTATTGCTGGAAAGTTAAGATCGATAGTTTCTGGTATATTACATAAATCAAAGCTATATTTCCCAATAAAACGAGGACCCATAATCTTCAGTCGTTGTTCTGATATAATCCTAATGGGCTTTATTGATTCATTCATTAGAAAAGTTGCCATACTAATGTAATTATATCGTTTAAAATTGAAAAATAAGATTCTGGACAAAAAATAATTAATGCTTACCAAGCATATATTTGTAAAAAGATTTCTTTTAATTTTAAATAAAATCTGGCTTATTAATCGATTTGACCGAAAATAATTAAATAATATCATTAAGTGCTGTTTCTAAGGTATTAATTGAAATAGTATATTTTGAATGCATAGGATGAGTATTCAACTCGATAACTCTAGAACCAAGAACAATTTTCAAATCATGATCTAAAGCTGCCATCAACCTAACATAATATGAATAATCAACATTTTTATAATAGGCGACTAATCCGATAACAGAACAATTTTTAGGTGCAAATATTAGATTAGCTAATGCAGCTCCAAATGGAGCAATAACAATTTCTGCTCTTGAAAAAAGTTCTACCTGTGATTTGAATGAAAGTTTTGCTGTATCAACAGCATAAAAGTCATATTTTTTTAAAAAAATTATAATCTCATCTTCATTCCAAATAAAACGCTGGTTATATTGTTTACCCTTCACAATTTTTTTTCCTCTTATCAAATAAAATCTATCTTTTTTAACGTTTAATAATCCATTTTTTTTTATGACATAGTTATGAATAGATCTTAAAGCATCGGAGTTAAATTTATAACTATTTTGCGGAATTCTTGGTTTTTCAAAAAGATTTGGTTTATAATTTGATCTAAAGTCCTGAGGCCCTTGGCAAGGTGAGGTTATATAACCTAACTTTTTTACGACACATTGCTCCCATTCTCTTAATTTTATTATTTCCCTTTCATTATGATTAAAATAAATTAAAATATCGATTAGATGCTTACCTTCTTGATATAAGTTCCGGCGAAAATGTTGTGGTGATAGGTCCTAACGGCTCGGGAAAATCTACTTTTATCAAACTTATAACCGGTAAAATTTATCCGTCTTATACCGGGAATGATACGGTTTGTAGGTTGTTTGGGCATAGACGGTGGAATATGCATGATTTGCGCAGTATGCTTGGAATAGCAACAAGCGAACTCCAACATGATTTTCATAAAGAGATAACGGGTTTTGAAGCCGTTTTGTCGG
>LQAA01000114.1 GCA_001577715.1 Candidatus Adiutrix intracellularis
CTGCATCCTGTAATCTATTTGAATAATGAGCAGCGATTTTACTACGATTTTTATTCCAACCATTTAGCTTGAGCAATTTTATTCGCAAAAAAGCTGCTTGCAACTCATCTAATCGCGAATTATAGCCAATTTCCTCGTGTTGATATTTTATAATAGAACCATAGTTCCTCAAGCGACGAACCTTACCCGCAATGTTATTGTCATTAAAATAATACAGCCCCCGCATCCCCAAGTGCTCCGATATTTTTTCCTGGATAAAAACTAGTGGCTGCCGCATCACCTAAACTTCCGGCTTGTCGTCCATGATATTTAGAGCCTTGAGCCTGCGCAGCATCTTCAATTATCAATAAATGATGTCTTTGAGCTATCTTATTGATAGCATTCATATCAGCCGTCTGCCCATAGAGATGAACCGGAATGATGGCAGCTGTCTTTGTGGTTATGGATGCTTCTATAGCGTCAGGATTAAGATTATAAGTATCTTGACAAGGTTCTACAGGAACCACCTGAGCCCCTGAATGGGACACTGCCAACCAAGTAGCGACAAAAGTGTTTGAAGGAACAATAACTTCATCACCCGGTCCTATCCCATAAGCTCTTAAAAGTAACGCGAGGGCTTCTAAACCATTACCAACCCCAATACAGTATTTAACTTCGCAAAATCTTGCGAATTCATACTCAAAATTTTCAACCTCCTGCCCCAAAATATATTGACCACTCTCCAGAACCCGTTCAAAAGCTTTATGTAAATCAGAGGAGATTTCTAAATGGATTTTCTTTAAATTTAAAAATTTTATTGCCATAACATCAACCTTTAAAATTAAATAAGATTTATTATATTATTCATGTCTAATGAGGGCCATTTTGTTAAAATCATCAAGGCTTCTTATATAGTCACTTTCATCATAAAAATCAGAGGCTAATATCATGCAAACTGAACCAGTAGAAAAATTATTTAAGTCTCGCCAAATCATTGGTGAAATGTATAAACCGAGGTAAGAGCGATTCAAATGAAAGGAGGTTTCTTCCAATCCATCATTTAAAATAATATCAAAACTTCCACTCATTGATACTATAAACTGATGAAGCTTTTTATGTGCATGCCCACCTCTTATAGAGCCACCCGGAACATCATATAAATAATATACCCTCTTAATTTCAAATGGAATATGTCGCGCTGATTCAATAATTGTTAAATTACCTCGACAATCGTGAATAATTGGTAACTCGATTAATTTACAGTCTTTCAGTGACATCCCACATTATCCTATCGGCAGGAAAAACATAACGGTTTCATAGATACTTTCAGTATAGTGCCTAAGAAAAATGCTATAATCTTCCCTGATCTTCAAAACGTTCTCCGGTATTTGCCAAAAGTCCTCAGGATGATGATATACGCAAATAGCTAGTCTCGGATGATATTTTTTTATTATTGAGACAGCACCATCTATAACTAAAAGTTCGGCCCCTTCTACATCAATTTTAATTAGTGTAGGAGGCTGTTTCAAAATACTATCGAGCCGAGTGACTTCAATAGTTGAAAATCCCCTATCAGAAATTCTGGAAACAGAATTTTCACCACTTGAGAAATGTATTAACCCCTCTTCATTAGAGAGTCCTTTTTGGTATATACTGATATTCTCTAAGCCCTGCATTTTCTCCCGGCATATTTGATAATTACTAGAGTCTGGTTCAAAGATATAAATTCCGGAATAGTCTGGGCAATGCTTAATGAATTCCTGGCTAGTGAAGCCATTAAAACCTCCAACATCAACAAAGACCTCCCCCTTTTTTTTCAATAAAAGAAATTCTTCAAAATATTGTTTGTTCTCCCTTGACATAAAACCTTGCAAAAAATCAAGATTATATTGATATCTAAAATTAATAAGTTTTTGATAGGTATGTTTTGATAAATCATCACTTAAAAGTTTAAATATCCATTCAAACTTTATTATATTTCTGTCAAATTCTTCATTGAAATTTTCGTTGAAAACAATCGGTCTTAGTGATAGTCCCGAATATTTGTAGAATGAAAAATAATCAAGATTATTCAGGCCCAATTCTTCCATCATCCGCTTGGCTGTGAGCGGCTTTCCGCCGGAAACTACAAGCACTAAAGCATCCTTCGGCACATCCATACTTTTAATAATAGGTTTACCTAGATAAGACTGTTCTTTACAATAATCATCGATAAAGGCTGTAATATCAATTTGATTAGTTACACTTTGAACATACACATTCCTACCTAAAATATATTTTTTTTGAACACCGCAACAAAAGGCTTTACAAAAGGCCTTAGCTTTATATCTTTGTAGGCTATTGTAAGAGTCATCTAACAGCAACGTCACTTAATCTTTACCCATTCTTTTTTCTTAGTAGACCTTGTCATGGCGTCCAAAAGGCTGAGTCCCTCGATAGTTTCATCAATACCAAAAACATATTCGGATTTGAACGCTGATTGCTTTAAGTGAGCTTCTAATGCATCGGCAATATCATAATAATAATTAGCAAAAGCTTCGATAAAACCCGCTGGATGCCCAGCCTTAAATCTAGTATATCTAGCTAATGAAGCTATCTTAACACCAGGGCTAGCTCGATCTATGGTAAACTTTTCGCCCTTTTTATTGGCTAAATATAGTATCTCTGGATTTTCCTGGAGCCATTCGGCTGACATTTTTTTTCCAAAAATCCTTATTTTAAGACCGTTACGGTAACCGAGGGCTATCTTAGTAAACCAGTAGTTACAATTAACATCACCTGAATAACGGCACAGACCAGAAACATTATCCACAACCTGTTTAAAATTACCATAACTATCGCTAGTCGATACAACCTCAACCGGTCTCCTATCAATCAAGAACTTAACAAGGATATGCAAATGTACACCTAAATCAAGAGAAATAGTAGGAATATCAATATCATGTAACCGCCAATCCTGAGGCACAATGGGTTGGTCAATCTGATTATTTTTTGAAAAACCTTCTTGAGGCATTTCGGCCATAATCTGCTGGATATCACCAAAAGATCCATTCTTAATCAAATATTTTAATTCTCTATATATTGGATATCCAGTATAATTATAAATTACCGTCAAAAATCCATTTTCTTTTTTCAAAATTCGGTTAATTTCTTTAGCTTGATTAAGCCCGGTAACCAACGCTTTCTCACAAATTACAGGGATGTTTAATTTTAGACATTTTTTTATCTGTTCAGCGTGTTGGTCAGTTGGTGTAAGTATAACTATCCCATCAATATGCCCTTTCTCATTACTTAATAAAGCATCCAAATTTTTATATAGTCTATTAGTTGATATATTGTATTCCTTAGCTGATTTAACATTCAATTCCTGAGTTCGATTGAAACACCCCGCTACTAACTCGAAGCGCCTATCTATTTCAATGGATGTCCGATGAACTATGCCAACAGCTGAATTAATACCACCACCTAGAAAGGCTAGCCTTAATTTATTTCTAACCATATAATTCCTCTAAATTCTGAATTTTTATTAGATTAGCTAATTTTGGTGTAATTTTAAAAAGGCTCTCTTCATCATTAAATTCCACAAATAAAATTGCCGCTTTATCCATTGGTGCTGCAGCTAGTCTTTCACCACTACTTTTTAGCTGAACTATAGAAATATTTTCAGAGCTGATTTTATAAGAGAACGAAAATGGTGTTGTAATCTTTCTTCTTGATATTGTATGACGCGCAAAATATTTTATTTTTTTAAATCCAGATCCAGGTGTTATTTTTTTCCCTATGAATGGTTTAAGATAACAATCCATATAATTAACTCCGGTAGAATTTTCGATTAACCGATGGTATATATCCCCTGGTGCCCGGCGCATACATTCAATTATCCAATGTTCTTTCCCATTAGTTATAAACTGAGTATGCAAAAGACCATCACACAAAGTCAAACTTGCGATCAAATCGTTTATTGTTTCTCTAAACTTTCTTTTAATTTTATCGCTAAGTATTGATGGATGATTGGAGCAATTAACCTGATATGGGTAGACTGTACAAAATTCATCAACAAAAAAATCCAAAAATATTCGACCATTCTGAATAAAAGCCGAATGACTATGAAGGCTACCATCAATAAATTCTTCAACCACAGCCTGCCCCGATTTTGATTCCTCTATAGCAATCGATATAGCTTCCGGCAATTCAGAAAAATTAAATATTTTACTTACACCGCGCCCGCTGAAGCTATCATCTGGTTTAACTAAAACTGGATATTTTTTAAAATCTTCAACATCATTATTCCCTTTATAGCAATGAAATCTGGGTGCGGATATCTTGTTTTCCTTAATGAATTTTCTAAATCTAATTTTAGTATGAAGAATCTCAGTAATTTTATAACGATCAAATCCTGGATAAGCCATTTTATCAGCTGACCAAGATGCTGAGATATAGGCAGAATCGTTGCATGACGGAACAATAAATTCAAATTTTTCGGCTTTAATTAACTTGTACAAATCCTCTTTTTTAGAGTAATCAATGTTATACATTTTATCAGCATATTGACAGAGAGGATCAGTCAGATATTTTCCGCAAACAGCTACTTTAAAACCATATCGCTTCAGAATGAAATAAATTGGGGCCGCGCTAAAACTAGTCCCAACTAATAATACTTCCGACATACCTACTTTGTCCTATTTATCCTTATTTCAAATAAGGTTAATAAGGGCAGCTAGTTTTAAAGCCAACTGCTGCCCCCAGCCCTCTCGATAAATTCCGCTATCAGTAAGTAGCCACCATCTTTGCCAGGGCCAATTGGCTTGGCGCAGGCTGTTAAAAGCAGCGATCTGCTGGCGGTTATCCTCAGTCAGCCGGTCGGCCACAACCGACAGGGCGGCCAAGTTTCGCTCGTTCCATTGCTTATAAATTCCACCCAAAACTAACCGCAACCGAGCAAAGTATGCCAAGTAACCATGATTAGAACCATATATATTCCGACCGTGCTGGCGATAACGAATCTGCGGTTCGGCATCATAAATAACCTGCCCGCCATTACCACTAACCACCTGATAGGCCCACCAATCATGGCTAACTAACGTAAGACCATAACCAGCCTGAATCAAAGAGCGAGCCGGACGATTAAAAACCATAGTGTTGCCACCCATAATAGATTGTACCAATGCATTGGCGAAACTAGGGAGCCGCCGATCAAACCGAGAGGATAGACCGTATTTTTTGTTATCTAAATCTACCAAAATACTTCGACCACCATAAAGGACCGGCCTATCTTGACCGAAATGAGCCAATCGGGCTAGAATAAACTTTAGTTTAGTTGGTAACCAAATATCATCCTGATCACACCAGGCATAGTAGTCAGTATCTATGTCCGAGTGGGTAGTCAAGCTCAGAAAATTTTGAGCAAAACCCCGACCGGGTCCTGACCCAAAAGTTAATTTAGCCTGCCCCCAGCGCCCTTGATAATCTTTTAAAATTTCCAAGGTACCGTCAGTGGAGCCATCATCAGAAACCCAGAGCCGCCAATTAGAATAGGTCTGGGCAGCTAGAGAATCCAACTGTTCCGCCAAAAAGGTAGCTCCGTTGAAACTACCTAACAGAATAGCTACTTCTGGTCCCTGGTCATTCATGAAGCCAGCTTAACCTAATTATCATTCTCCACATATTCGCTATTTCTAACTACCAGCAACAATAAATCTTCCAGGCTAGGATTAGCCAACCGTTAAGTTTGACTAGGTAAAATATAAACAGATTTACCAGTGGCCACCGCCTCTATCCACCCCTCAATAGTCACTTCCTCCGCCCTAGCTGGCATCACCCAGTACTAATTTTAACAATAATGCAACCCAATTCTGAGAGTATCCCTCAGCCTGACCGTAATCTAGTTAACTTAGTATTTAACTTATAAAGCCATAGTTTTATCAGATTAAATCGAATAAATCATTGACTAAGGTGATCGAGAGATTAACTAAACTATTTAAAAGTGAGATAACCATATAAAAACTAAAGTAATAGTTTTCTGAATTACAAACAGACGTTAATCTATAAGGACATTAGACGGACACCAACTAAATTAATATATATAGGCGAGAGAGACTAATAATCGCATTAATAGACTAGTTATCAACTAGATTAATTTAAGAATATATCTGCTTAACATAGTTGGCATATAGATAAATTCAAAAAGGTAATCCGACTCAACCGGTTTGCAAATGTTAACCAAGTATTACCCAATGGTCACCATAAAATATCATACCCATCGCTATCTGACAAGCCTTTTATAAGATATCCTAACCGGCTTAAATTAGATTGTCAGGGAATGTATCAAACCTTAGATTACCCCGATTAGCAAGCGAAAATATTAAGCCTGAAACAACCCACTATTACCCAGCTCGAAAGTCTGGAAACTATGCCGTAGATTGATACAATTTTGAAGTGCTACATTCGTTAGACGATACCCTCGAAATTACCCCCATCTAACACAAACAACCGAACCAGAAACAGGAAACGCGAAGCGTTTTTTACCAACCTAAAGGTACGCTGAATGGTTTGCCAAGTACATAATGTTCACAAACTTACCCCTAAAGAGACTCTTCCTTTTTGTCTTTGTTTACCGATTTATCTTCGTTTACCAATTCATCCATAAATAGGGCAATGTATTCCTTCAACCCTAATTAATCAATCATCAGATCTTCCCGTAATTGACTCCTGATATATTTAACTATCCTTTTCGCATTACTAAGTACCGTATCCACATAATACCCACGATTCTAAAAGTATCTACTCCTAATATTTATACTTCAGACTAGCATGCTTATCAAATATCATCACCGAGCTTTTACCCTTTAAATAACCCATTGCCTCTAGTACACTGTATTTTAGAGGTATTCTCACAAACATATGGATATGATCGGAATAACCATCAACTTCTTTTATTTCTAAACCTTTCCTTTCACCTGGTTCACGCAATATTTTACCCACATCAACCTTGAGCTTCCCATAGATCACTTGCCTACGGTGCTTCGGTACAATTACTATGTGTTACTATATTCCAATCTCGTATATGCTAAGTTACTCTCGTCCATTCTGACAACCTCCTTATACCTTCTTGATGCGGTTAGTAACCCTTCACCATTTTAATATTTAGAAACTTCTTTGGCTTAAAACTGGAGTTAAAGGGTGCCTCCCCCAGCATAGCTGATAGTTTCTCAAGTTTAAGCGCCCAATAAAAACCCCGGCGAAAGCCATAGTTCATCTCCAGAAGCCAAAGACCTAAATTCCGGCTTTCTCCGGAATAATAGAAAAACCCGTTCTTAACCCCACCTTAAAACGTAAAGAACCTACCAGATCAATTCTTTAAAAGACATAACTACACCCCCACACCTGGTGAACAAAACGCATCCAATCTGGAACTGGGCGGCCTTAAAGTTGTAATAATCAAATTTTATCAATATACCGTAACGGCATTCCTTTCAGATTGGCTTGGTCACCAGCGGCCAATAATAACAACCAACCAATGAATCTTCAAAAATATCGTTGGCTTTTAAAAGAACAGCCTCTCTAGATCTAATCGCCACTAATCCCTAACCAGAACGAAGTTCTTCTACTAACGGTACTGAACCACACCCACAAAGCTATTTTTGGCAAATACCCATTTTAGGATTCTCCTTCTATAAATCAGATCAAAGTGATTTGAAAGACCTCATTCTGTGGGATAACATAATGGTTTAACTCTGAAAGTTCATCATTAGACCAACGACGTAAGACCGAATGAAAGGTTTCTTCATAGGTACTATGACAGTTAAAACTATTTTTCTGCAAGGCCACAGAACAAGCTAGAAAAAGAGCACGGCGCTCCGGGGCTAGAGCCACCGCAACCACCCAATGATCAAAATTACGCATTTTTAGAAAGTCGCCCCGATAATGGAGCAAAACAACACTTTTTTCAGTAACCGCGGCCGCAAAATCTTCCCAGGCACTACCTGCTAGTCGATTAACCGTGAAAACCTCATCGCCGACGACGGCCAGAATATTTTCTATACTACGAACTAAAAGCCCCAGTTCAGCGCGTACCCCCCCCGGTGCCCGTATTCCCACTCAGAAAATCCTCTGGGAAAGGAACCCGCCAGAAAGCCTCGCAATTCGGTTAAAATATGGCTCCCGTCCGGTTAAAGTAATATAGACATTTACTAGGCCGTATAAAAAACAAGCGCCATCTAAATCGCCCTGAGCGTAAATATGACGGTCGACATTCTCTAGTAGACGATGCATGCTTCAATATCCTACAAAATCAACCGCGGTTTAATCCCATCTGGGGGACCGATAATGCCTTCGCGTTCCATATCTTCTATGATGCGGGCGGCGCGGTTGTAGCCAATGCGGAGGTGACGCTGAACGTGAGAAATAGTAGCCTTCTGGGTACGCCGAACTAATTCCACAGCTTCAGCATATTTTTCATCTTTCTCACTGTTCTCACCCCCTCCACCTTCGCTTTCAGGCAACGACAGGTCCTCTAGATACTCAGGAGGACCCCAGGCCCGAACAAAATCGGTAACTTTCTTAATTTCAGCGTCAGTCACATTGGCCCCGTGAAGACGACGAAGCTTATTAACACCAGGAGGGAGAAAAAGCATATCACCTTTACCCAACAATTTCTCGGCTCCGATCTGGTCTAGGATAGTACGAGAATCAATCTTAGAAGTTACCTGAAAGGCGATGCGAGTAGGGAGGTTAGCCTTGATTATACCGGTTAAAACGTCCACCGTAGGACGTTGAGTGGCTAAAATCAAGTGAATACCAGCGGCCCGGGCCTTCTGGGCCAGACGAGTAATATAAACTTCCACCTCTTTAGCTGAAACCATTAAAAGATCGGCCAGTTCATCGATGATGATGACCAAAAAGGGTAGTTCCCGGGGTTTCCCTTCCCCTGAAGCTAGCGGGTTGTTTTTAAGTTCAGCCCGGATTTTTTCATTGTAGGTCTCAATGTTACGCACTTCCTTTTCCGCCAACAGCCGATACCGCGAATCCATTTCTGCCACGGCCCACTTAAGGGCTAAAGTGGCCTCGGCCGGCTCGGACAAAACCGGGTAGATGAGATGGGGAATATCCTTGTACATAGTAAATTCTACACTCTTAGGGTCAATCATAAGAAAGCGCACCTGCTCCGGCGGAGCCTTATAGAGTATAGACATGATCATAGCATTAAGACCCACGGACTTGCCAGCCCCGGTGGCCCCGGCAATTAAAATATGAGGCATACGAGCTAGGTCAGCCACGACTGGGGCACCCATAATGTCCACGCCCAAAACTAAGCTCAGGGGGGATCTCGCTTTTTGAAAGATCGGACTCTCCACCACTTCCCGGAAGGCAACTAGGCTACGCCGGGGGTTGGGAACCTCAATGCCGATAGCTGGTTTACCCGGTAACTGCCCCACCACCCTGATGGACAGGGCACTCATAGCCAAAGCCAGATCGTCAGCTAAACCCACAACTTTGGCTATCTTTACACCCGGCGCGGGCTGGTATTCATACATAGTGATGACAGGACCACCGGAGACCTCCAGCACCCGACCCTCCACCCCGAAATCCCGTAACTTGGTTTCCAATAAACGGGCATTCCCCATCAAATCATCATGGGACAAACCTGAGGCATGGCCAACCGAGGCAGGTAGTGGCAAATCTAGAAAATCAAGAGGCGGTAAAATATAAACCCCACCCGTCCCTATAGCCAGCTGAGGCGAAACCGGGTTCGGGAGCTCAACCGAAGCAGCCGGAAGTTTTTCTATAATGAGAGGGGGAGGAACAGATAGCTGGGGCAAACTGAAGGCGGTCACCAGGTCGGGAACGACTGGTTCCGGAACAGTTAATCCCGAGGCAGAAACAAATATCGTCCGCAATGTTAGCCAAAGGCGACCTAAAGCGGCGCTCAGGAACCGACCCAGGGGCGGCAAAGCCAGGATCAGCCCGGCTAGAGCCAATAGAGGCAAGCTCAGCCAGGCCCCCAGGTTTCCGGCCAGCTTGGACGCCCCCTCGGCCAAAAAATTGCCAAAAAGACCACCAGCAGCCGAAAAGCCCTCGGGATGGTTGAAGACAGCCGGCATGGAGGCCAAGGCCAGGGCGGTAAATAAAAACAAAACCCAACCGGCTATTTTCAACCCTAGAGAGAAAGAGAGAGTTACCCGTTTGAAAACAAGCCAGCCCATGCCCCCAATCGCCGGAATAGGCCAGAAGCTCAAGCGGCCGAAATGAAGCAGAAACAGACGACTAGCCCAGTCACCCGCCAAACCTAATGGGCCGGACAGACCCGGTCGATAAGCCCAGAGAGCCGCTAACAAAAAAATAGCTAAGGCCATCAAAATTAAGGCGACCAAGCTCCAAGGCGACCGGAAGGCTGGTCTAGTCCGGCCTTTTTTACGACGCTCAGCCTTCCCGGCCATAGCTTGGCGCTGCCAGTTTTTCCAGAGCTGGCTTATAAGTCGGGTCACTGATTAAGGCAGTTTCAAAATGAACCTGAGCTTCTCCCAGTCGGCCTGTTTCCTCAGCTACTCGGCCAAGTTGGTAATGAATTTCCGGAGCCCGGCCACCGTGTTCAACTGCTATTTTTAAATGATGCTCGGCACCACTAAAATCGCCCAGGGTGAACAAAAGACGCCCCAATCGCTGGCGATAGAGGCTGTTGGTAGGGTCTATTTCCACGCTACGCTGAAAAAGACTCCGAGCTACCGGTAAGTCGCCGGCTTGGTCCGCAAACAGAGCCCCCAAAGTCGAGAGGGCATAGGCGTCATTGGGCACGGCCTTGACTACTTTTTTAAAGGCGACCAAAGCACCCGGATGATCATGAGCTAGCATCAAGGCCTCACCAAGCAATCGAAAGAGTACCGGGCGGCTTTCACCTACTTCACCGGCCCGTTTCAAGACTGGTAAAGCCTTATCAAGGTGGCCTAGTTCAAGAGCAGTTTTACCTAAATGAAACAAGGTCTCAAAATTATCCGGAGCTAATTCAACGGCCCGGCTCAAAGCTTCTTCGGCCTCATTTAACCGCCCAGCCAGAAGGTGGGTGTAACCCAAATTATAATGGGCCATCATATTATTCTGATCCAAAGCGACTATTTTGGCAAAAGTTTCCAGAGCCTTGCTAGAATTACCCAGGCGGCCGTGACAGACACCAAGACTGTTCAAAAGATTCAGATGCTCCGGGGCTAGAGCTAATCCCCGCTGATATTCTTTGAGGGCGCCGTTTAAATCGCCGCTCTCAAAGAGACGATCGCCGCTAATATTCAAAGCCAAAGGACCGAAAACAGCCACCTGACCAGGGCCAGAAAAGGCAGCTTCGTCTAGAGCTTTCCGAGCATCATTCAAGAGGCTGTCAGCCGTTAGACCAAGCCCTCCAAGGCTGAAAACCAAGCCGAAAGAAACGGGACCTGACGCTCTTAATTCCTCCGTTAAGCGGTGAGTCAAGGGCCCTAAATCAGCCTGAAGACCACCGGGGCAAGCTAAAGCCAAAGTGTCAGCCCGCCACAGAGTTTTAAAAGTCGTCTCCGGCCAGGAAGCACTGATTTTTTCAAAGATAAAAGCTAACAGGCGCGCGGCATCCTTCCTTCCTAAGTCTGAAGAAATTTTCTCATAGCCATCAAGCCGAGCTAGAGCTAGAGCCAAAGGAGCCGAGACGACCTGATTTAAGATCTCAGAAAAATTCCCCCAATCCGGAAACCCCAGTTCCGGGTGAAAACCACCAGCCAAAATAACCACTTCTTCCTGACGTGAATAAGTCAACCGGTCGCCGGATCTAATACGCCGAGGGGACTTACAGGCAATGATCCGAGCTAAAGCATAACTGTCAGCCACTTCAAAAATCGTAACTTCCCCCTTGTATTCCGGCTCAATCCCACCCAAACCGAAGGCCTGAACTAAAAAAACCTGTCCTTCGGCCGCTCCGGTTTCGCGGCCTAAATTAATAACTAAACGATCCAACGGTAAAACCTGCACGACCCGGCCGTAACTTTTAACCAAGTCACCGAAGGCCACCCCCACCGCCTCCCCCCTTTCCTGACAGGCATAAAAAAGGGCAGCAGCAGTCCGCCTCAGAAGAAGCCGCACCTGGCCGGCGACAGTAAGCCCCCCAGTCTCTTCGACTTCCCGCCCTAAATCCTGAGGATAGCGAGCCCAGCCGAGCGCCGGGCGCGAAGCGGGGTCAGCCACAATCTGTTCATTAAGGGCTTCTTCCAAAGAGCAACGAATTTCTTCAGGCCGGCCTTCCAACCAAAATCCCAACCGGCGAAAACCCAAGCGGGCTAGACTAGCCGGGGCCAGCAGCCCAGTCAAACGATTAGCAAAGGTAGTCAAGGCCGGCCCCGGTTCGGCGGCCTCTCGTAACTCGACTAAAACTAGAACCAATTCCGGCTCTAGCTGACCATCCATGCTTAAATTACGGGCCGCCTCCCGGCGGCGACTTTTAAGAAGTGCCCGAAGCCGCCCCAGAAAATAAGAACGACTAAAAAGACCCGTTTCCCGGTCTGTAGCTAAAACTTTGCGCAGCCACATGATTTCTAAAGCCTGGCGAGCTGCTTCTGGCATAATCGCCGCCACCTCAGCAGCCAATGGCAACCCGCTAGCAGGGGAAATCGTGAGATAACCCAGGTCGCGGCCCCGATAAGCTAGAGGTATGACTAGGTTCCCGCACTGAGGGCCATCTTCAGCTTTAAACCAATCAAAAAATGGCACCACCCGACATTTATGGGGCCGAACTAGAGCTTCCATATCTTCACAAAATTTACAACCCAGGCGTTTTAAATCAGCCGGAGTTAGACGCGGCCCACCCATTTTCTTAGGCATCAATCCATTGCCTCCACCTTTTTGAGTCAGACGCAACCCTCAGATTTGGGTAGGCCGGCCATTTTGCAAGCCCCCTTACCGAGACCAGAGGGAAAAAGGTCATAGATGTATTTAAGTTTGAAACCCGTAACTTTAGTCAAAGTCCGAACCATAGGTACTAGACCGTTTTTTTTATAATATTCTTGAAGAGCATCAATAACCGCCCAATGGTCCTCGGTTAGTTCGTCCAAATCCTCGACCAGGCGAATATGATCGATCCATTCAGCCCCCCATAGTTCCAAGTCGACCAAAAAGCCTTCTTCATTCACAGGAAAAGTTTTACCCATATGTTCCACAACCGGCATGATCCCTCCTTCACGATCTCTCCTCGAAAACTCAAGCTATTACCCTGTAATTATTATAGCTGGAATAATCAATGTCAAGAACTTCTTTAACTCATATGAAATATTACCTCGTCTTGTCAAGATCGGTCTAGAATGGTATAATTAAAAAAATAAGCATAAATATGGAGGGAGTTATTTTTTTGAGGTTGACCACTCAATGATCGGCGTTTCCAAACTATATTGCGGCACGGTGGAGCCATCAGATGTGTTGCGCTACGATCGGAAATCAACTCGACTGCCTAGCCGCCTCTTACAGTTTTCCGCAGACAAAACTCCGGTAGTAGTCTGGAACGTAACCCGGGTCTGCAACCTGGCCTGCCGCCACTGTTACGCCGAAGCTACTCCCGACCCCGCCCCAAATGAACTAACCCTTAAAGAGGGTTTCTATCTGATAGATCACCTAGCGGAATACGGGGTTCCAGTTATTTTATTTTCCGGCGGCGAACCCCTACTGCATCCTCACATATTTGAATTAATTGCCAGGGCGGTAAAAAACGGCCTGCGAGCGGTATTGTCTACCAATGGCCTGTTGATCGACCGAGAAAAGGCCGTCCGCCTAGCTGGACTTGGTCTGTCTTACGTCGGAGTGAGTCTGGACGGACTGGCCACAACACACGACCAGCTACGCCACCGCCCCGGCGCCTTCAACCTTACGATGCGGGCCCTATCTGCGGCCCGCGAGGCCGGCCTGAAAATCGGTTTGCGCTTTACTATGCACCGACAAAACATCCACGAGCTACCAGGGATCTTCAATCTCTTAGCCAACGAGGACATCCCCCGAGTTTGTTTCTATCATCTAGTGACCTACGGGCGGGGCCGAAATTTTGACGATATGACTCTAGGCCCAGCGGAAACTCGCCAGGCACTGGATTTAATCGTGGACCAAGCTGTTAAATTTCAGATTAGCGGTCACCCCCGCGAAGTTCTGACTGTGGATAACCACGCCGACGGTCCCTACCTTTACCTTAAAATGAAACAGACCGGAAATCAGCGTCGGGCCGCTACCATTCTGGAACTTTTACGATTAAACGGCGGTAATAGTTCCGGCCGAGGCATCGGCGCTATTTCCTGGAATGGAGATATTCATCCCGACCAGTTCTGGCGCTCAATCACCCTGGGCTCTGTCCGTGACCGAGATTTCGCCGAGATCTGGCACGACCCCAACCCTAGCCTACTTAATGCCCTAAAAAATAAAAAAGACTACGTCACTGGCCGCTGTCGCCACTGCGTTTTTCTCGACGTCTGCGGCGGCAACCTACGTGCCCGAGCCGAGGCTGCTACCGGCAACATCTGGGGCGAAGATCCGGCCTGTTATCTCACCGACGAAGAAATATCAACCGATCTAATAAATCTTAATGGTGTGGCATGACTATTGAATCAATCCGACCACGGCGTCTCCGCGGTCACGCAGGGCTGCGCCGGATGCTTCAAGAGACAATTTTAACCCCTACCGACTTCATTTATCCCCTTTTTATTATACCGGGGAGCGGCCTTAAAAAACCCATCCCCTCCCTAACCGAGCAATATCACTTCTCACCAGACGAAGCAGCGGCGGAAGCGGCGGCCCTTTACACCCTAGGAATTCCGGCAGTACTGCTCTTTGGTTTACCGGCCGCTAAAGATCCAATCGGCTCTTCCGGGGCCGACCCGGCTGGACCGGTGCCATCGGCCGTGCGAGCCATTAAAAAAGCCGTGCCTAACCTAGTAGTAGCTACCGATATCTGCCTCTGTGAATATACCGACCACGGACACTGCGGTTTGATTAAAAATGGACGGGTAGACAACAATGCCACCCTACCCTACCTGGCTCGTCAAGCCCTGGTCCACGCCGAAGCTGGGGCTGATCTCCTGGCCCCTTCCGATATGATGGATGGCCGAGTCAGAGTTATTCGCACCCTTTT
>LQAA01000115.1 GCA_001577715.1 Candidatus Adiutrix intracellularis
GACACATTCCGCGAAGCCGTCGCTTCCACCCCGGCCTTCGGCGACCGGAAAAGCTATCAAGAAGACCCTACCCGCCGCCGCGAAGCCCTAATTGAAGTCGAATTGGATCGAGCGGAAGGGGCCGACATCGTTATGGTCAAACCCGCCGGTCCCTATCTAGACATCATTCGCCAGATCCGAGACCGCTTCGATCTACCCCTAGCTGCTTATCAGGTCAGCGGCGAATATACCATGCTGACGGCTGCCGCTCGCGCTGGCCTTTTAGACGAAAGGGCCGCAGCTCTAGAATCTCTAATAGCAATAAAAAGAGCAGGAGCGGATATTATCATCACCTACCTAGCTCCTAAGGTCGCCCAATGGCTTCGCAAGGGCTAATAACCATCCCAGCACCACGTCTAGTAGCCTGGGAAAGCACCCAGGCCTGCAACCTGACCTGCCGTCATTGCCGGGCTTCGGCCCTCTCGACTCCTCCAGCAGACGAACTAGGGCCGACCGAAGCCCTAGATGTTCTAAATCAACTAACCACCTGGACGCCCCCACCGATGGTTATCTTAAGCGGCGGTGAGCCTTTACTGCGGCCTGATATTCTAGATTTAGTCGCCTCCGGGCGAGCCAAAGGTCTGCGAATGCTCCTTTCCACCAACGGCTGGCTGTTAGACACTCTTCTAGCTCGAGCCCTGAAAACCGCCGGGGTAGCCCGAGTCAGCCTGAGTCTGGATTACCCTAATCAAGCCGCCCACGACGCCTTCCGAAACCGAGCCGGATCTTTCGACCGTCTGATTGAAGGCGCGGCCCGCTTGGTGGAGGCAGGTCTCCCTTTTCAGATCAACAGCACTCTCACCTCCGACAATCTGCATCTAGCCGGGGACCTAACTAGCCTGGCTCAAAAAATGGGCGCCATAGCCCACCACGTCTTTCTGCTAGTACCGGTAGGCCGAGCTGAAACTCTGGAGACTAATCCTCTCGCCCCGGAAACCTATGAAACGGCCCTGAAAAATTTAAGGCAACGCGAAACCTCTCTATCCCTTGAATTTAAAGTTACCTGCGCTCCTCAGTATCAACGTCTGGGCCAGGAAATGAACCTACCCCCCCAGGGACGCCACGCCGCCGGCCGGGGTTGCTTAGCCGGACAGGGCTTCCTTTTCATCTCCAGCAAAGGTGAAGTTAGGGGCTGCGGCTACCTGCCTCTACCCACCGGAAATATCAAGCAGACCCCCTTACGAAAGATCTATGAAACCTCCTCTCTCTTTCGGGACCTCAGAGATCCTACTCGTTACCATGGCGCTTGCGGTAGTTGCAAATATTTTACTATTTGCGGCGGCTGCCGGGCCCGGGCCCTGGCCGCGGGTGACCACCTGGGGCCGGAACCTCTCTGCCCCCGGGCTCTAACCAAAACCATCATAGCTAAAACCGGCACAGCCACTGTATGACCAACTGCGACCTGGACAACTTAGACCGTCTAATCCTGAACGTCATTCAAAACGCCTTCCCGGTAGCCGCCCACCCCTATGCGGTACTGGCTACCCGCCTAAATGAAGAACATAATCTTAATCTTACTGAATATGAAATGCTGCAACGGGTGACAGCTCTGCGGCAAAATGGTTTCATTCGCCGCCTGGGGGCGGTCTTTAACCCTCGAACTCTAGGTTATTACTCCACTCTCTGCGCAGCCAAGGTACCGCCGGATAAACTGGAAAAAATCACTGAATTCGTGAACGCTGCCCCTCAAGTCACTCACAACTACCTGCGCTCAGATGAATTAAATCTCTGGTTCACCTTTACAACCCGGCATCCTAAAGAATTAAAAACCTTTCTAACGCGGCTTAAAGAAACTAAGGACTTAGCTGAGATTCACACTCTAGCCACGGAAAAACTCTTTAAAATAAAAGTTGACTTTTATTTTCCACCCCATTGAACCGAGCGTAGTTCTAAGTGATACCAGAAATATAGCGACAAGCTTCTCCAGGCATTCGCAACCGCTGTAGCCATACCGGTCAAAAATATCGCCACCGTGATTGTCGAACATCTTTTTAGAGTATTAGGCGCCAGCCCAGACGTTTTCCACCGGGGTGAATAGACCTTTAACACTCAGATTTTTAACAGTACCCGGCATGAGCTACATTAAACCCTTAACGCCGACCTAGGAGACGGCTTTATAATTGAAATCGGATTCAATTTTATGACTACCCAAATCAGGTTAAAATTCAGTCCCAGGGCTAGAGCAATTTTATCAACCGGCTTGTATCTGGTCAGGCCCTCGGGCTTATAATTTTCGCTGTCGACCGGGCTACTTTCCTCCATAGCGGCTTCCTCAACGACTCCAATTAGAGTTTCTCGGTTTAACTTCCCCGCCAAGATGACCGCACCAAACCATAGGAAATAGTAAATTAATACGATTCCTCTTCCCCGTCAGTACTAAGAACTCTGGTACTAAAGACGCTACTAGTGTCGGAGACGATCCAATTGAACTAACCGTTTTCAGCCACCAAAAACTCAGTTGTTCCGAAATTAAAGTCCGCCCGGATTCTAAGCCAGCTAACTTAACCCTCTGGCCGCCCAAAAAGGTTATCGAACTGATCATAAATAAGAATAGTTTCAAGGTTCCCGTCCTCTGCCAGATTTTAGCTCTAATTTTCATCGCAGTTATTCAAACTCGCCAAACTCTGAAATAATTCGCTTTTCCGGCTCATGGCCTAGAGTTAGACTGGGTTCCGGACCATCTCCTGGGCCAACAACACGAAGCCACCCCCCCATATTTTGAACGGCTATTTCAGCCTGAGCCTAAACCATAACTACTAGATTTTAAAAACTCATAGTCGTATTACTCGCCCACAGACCCAGAATGGCTAGGACTTCGTCAGCCTCGCCGGCAAAGACCTTTCGCTACACGCCGCCCCAGCCACAGTTTAGCCTGAAACCAACCGCCAAAGGATAACACAACTCAATTTAATCCTTATTTGAAGGCACCCACTATCTAACTCATTAAATTAACATCCATTATAACATACCTTTATTGCACTTATAGAGGTCGATAATTTTTTCGATAAAATACTCAGTGAGAATAAAACCAAAAATTACAATCGCTGCCCCCCGGGTTCTTCGTTAACTGGAAGTCTTTATCAATTACCCCCTACTTCAACTTTTATCTTTTTATATCACATATTCATTAGAAGTAATTTTATTTTTTTGATTTTTTTAAGGGATTTAGGTGGTGGCTTTCATCAAATCGCCCCTTTTGGCGACTTCCTAGCCCGGGGTGGATCACTCTTTCTAGGCTAGTAACGACAAGCGGGGGCTGATTTAATCAAAAAAACTCTGCCCAAACTTATAATCAACCTGGCAACTGCTCAGCTGCTGAGTCTAAGAGGGACCGTGGACGAAAAAGACAAAATTGCTTTCCATCGCCTGGGCCCGAGTTACATCCTACGGGTTTCGAGCTTACACCTGAGGCTGTAATACGGCTTCTGCTTCTAGTTGACCGCGCCGAAGGTTTCGCTATTTCTGGCAATTGAACGAAAAGAGAGTAACCAGTCTAGCCGCCATCGCCTTGGTGGACTCGGCCTTCCCGATGCTATGCTCAGCGGTGATTATTCTGGTAACGGCCACCTCTCTAGCAACCCGCCGCCGGGCCGACCCCTGGAATATTCTGGCCGCTACCACCTAAACTATTCTACTCTTCACAACCGACCAACTGCTAGCAGACACATCCTTCACTACTCAAGCTGTAACCCTTCACCTGGAAAAAAACACGTCCCGTAACCAGTTACGATTTATTTAACAACCAATCGCAAGGAAAACTGTCAATGTATATAAATCATCAATGCGAATTATCTTAATAACAAAGGCACTAAAGTTGTCATCAGCAATTCCGACCCGAAAAATTCAAAGGCCGAAGATAGCTTCTTTGATCGGCTCTATTCCTTGCACTGAATTAGCCGGATTAAAACCACGAAAATGACAAATTGTAACAGGGAAGTACGCAACCAATATTAACAAACTACTGATAAGCAATTTTCAACTAGATACGACCAAGCACCGAGCTTTTAGGCCCCAAAGGAACCAACTGGCAGCCTACTAGTTAACCAAGCTAGAGACTGTTCCAGGGCCTGGAGATCATGAGCTTCCAGAGTGAAAGTAGGACTCAGGTTTCGTTCCGCCAAAAACTTAAGCATAAGCTGAAAATCTATTCGTCCCCGGCCCAGACCCAGATGCTGGTCAAAGCGACCACAATTGTCGTGGAGGTGCAGATGACCTAACCGGTTAACTATCTGCTCTAACCACTGCAGCAGGGTCTGAAAATCGGCCGCGGCTACAAACCAGTGGCCGATATCAAAGCAAAGAGCAGCCCGGTCCGGCAGTAAATTCACCAGAGCCAGAAGTGCCTGGGGGGTTTGGTCACGGGTGTTTTCCAGATATAACCGCGCCGAGGTAGCACCCAGCACCTCTTCCCAAGTAGCGAGGCTACGAGCCAGCCAAACAGGGGAAGGCTGGTGAGGATGCTGACTGTCGCTGGAACTAGTAGAGCCAGGGCGAAATTCCGGATGGCCAATTAAATGGTCAGGCTCGTAGATATTCGCTATCTCCACCGCCCGAAGTAAAGCATCGACAGCCTGCCGACGAGCTCCGCCCCCACCCAACTCGGTTAAGCCGGAATAAAGCAAGTGGACGGCCGCGGTTAAACCCGCCTCTTTCAAGCGAAGCGCTATTTCCAGGTGCTGCTTTCGAGAAAAATCACCCCCCCCATGTTCTAAACCTAATTCTGGTTTCAATCGTTTCTGAAGCAGGTATTCAAAGTAACCACTATCAGCCTTCAGCCAAGTGAAGAATAGGCTGGCGTAACAATTCATTTTCCCCTCGGACCGGGGCGAAGCAACCGCCCGATTCTCTTTACAACTACTTTAACGCAAAAAACCCCTTTCAGCAATGTCTATATGGTCTTAAGCTCCCAGGGTGTACGCATCCTTAACCCGAAAAGCTGCTTAAAAGTCTCACTGCATCCTCCACGCAATTTTTGACAATATTTATTATCGTAACCGTTCACAATAATTATTAAGTAAACTATAATTAGGCATCAACATAAAAATATACTATATTATGGTTATGGGATCAAGTAACCTACAAGATACAGTATCTCAAGCTCTTCAATTTATAAACGAACTAAAATGTACACTTAAAGTTTTACTCGATAAAATACTCTGTTACGAACAGAAACTGCTATCTTACGAAATATAACTACCGAGATGAAACCTAAATTAACTAGAGCCGAAAGAATTCCAATAACTCATCAAAGCCCCCATCGTCTAATATTACTAATCCCCACCAACGAAAGAGACACGGTAAAAAACATAAAATTAGAACGCAACTAGTGTATAAGCCCTATTCACATACACCTTATTATCCCTGAAGAACTCGATAAATTAGAAACTTTGCCCCAGAATTAAAAGCTTATGATCGCGAAGGAGAATTAATTACTGAACCAGATAGAGACATCATGCGATAACAAATTAAACTAATTATCAACCCCCGGTAACTTACTAAATATCGTGGAACTACCTACCGTTGCAAAGGTGACGATTTATACCTACACTTTATCACCAATCCAGAAACTAAGTCTACCAATAACTTGACTAAGTAAATCATCCGTTTTGTGGTTCTGAATAGGACCGTCACTCAGGAAATCCATTCCGAAACCGAGCGTAACTGGTCAGAATGCATATGGATAGCTAATACCACTTACACCATAAGTAGATTATCTTTTACTACTTAATTTATAGACTTTCACCTGCAAAAAAACACCTCCTATGAACGGTTACTCTATATTGATGTATAATTACATTTTACTTGATAACTATTGTTAATAATTATATTTTTTTAACTAATTAAAAAACTAATCGACATTTTAAGAGCTTAATTAACATAATGACTAGCAAAGAAACCTATTTAAACAAATTATTATTTAGTTATATAGTGTTATTACAAAAAATTTAGCTCCCTTGAAAAAATCAAAAAAATTAACTTCCTCCTAACGCCTGTATAATTAAAGAACTAAAAAAACTAACCCTGGCTAAAACCTAAAGAGCTACCCATATTACGCCGGCAACGAAAAAATGTGAAGATCTATTTTAAAAAGAAAGCTGTTGATAAAATGGCTTCCTTACGAAAACAGACGACAGTAACCTAGCCCAAGGTTAAATTAGAGTTCCATTTTATTTCCTGAAATTACTTTCTGTAACACTAAGCCGGTTAAGTTCAGGAAACTGTTTTAGCCCTTCTGCGCTCTCAAGAGATATGAAAAATTATCCAGACCCCTACCGCCTAATTCAACCAGACCCGAAGCCTCAATCAGTCAGCGGTGACCCCAGTCGTGGTTAATTAAATACGAACCATGACTCGCACCGTAATTTTTATCGCCAGAGTTATACTGCCATATAAACACTAAAGACATGGTTATTTTAAATGTACCCGCTAGCGCGACTTTACACGACAATAGCCGGGAAGTACATTTTACCGCCAATAATGAACAGATCAAAATCCTAGTCACTGAACTAACTTAATTACGCTAGAGCCAGACAACCTAATTGGAAAGTAATATTTTGAAAGACCCAAACTCTACCAGGTTAAAAGCTAATCGGAATCAGTCACTTTAATAGAGCGGTTTTAAAAGATGATAAGTTCCACAATCATGACAAGAATATTTTAAAAGAGCTAATTAACGTTTCCCTATACCAATAATCTTTGAAACTCCTCTTTACGGTTTTTAAAAGGGATCAGATTATTTGATGCCATTGTAAAACCATTGCTGTGTTTAGCTTTCAGATGATACAAGAAAATAGATATTTCTCTATTTCGATACAAATATTGATAAGAGCAAATAAATAGTAATTTTATATGTATGATAGCTTTGAAATAAGGCCTTTACGATTTGTAAAGGCTACCAAATAGATTGCGATCCTTTCTAAAATCCAAGCTGTACTTGGCTTTCCAAAGACAGCTTGAAAGGGTAACAAATTTTTGAAGCCAAAGAACTTAAATGGACAACAAATTTTTAACAACTCAACCCCAGTCAGCTTATATTACTGACCGTAATTATAAATTGATACTGACAGTGAGAAGATTGTCTTCGGCTTTGTTTAATCGATCTTTAATTGACCTCTTCAACTTTACGATCTCAATAACCTCGGTCACAAATCCTTTAATCTGATTTATAATTCAATTTTTTGACCATTTGTTGGATTATATCGTTAAGCATATTAGCACCGTAGAGGGATTAGTCAAGGTTTTTGGTAGCGACAGTAATGTTACAAATCTTAGTCGCCGCTATTAAATTTTTTGAACAGAACTTATATTTCTTATGCCTTTTACTTTTAATTATGTAGAATATTTTCAGCTCATAATAAATTATAATTTTTATTTTTATCTTTTACTATTGAATTAGAACATGTTCAAAAAGCTTAAATTATTCTTAATAAATTTCTAAATTAACCGCTATTTTTTTCGCTTATCTCCACAAAATAAGATCAGGGTAATAGTCTTAAGGCAACTTTTAGCTTCCTTTCTTTCTTTACTCTTTTTAGATCTTCTATAGAAAATAGTCGGTTTGATATTTTTTTTATCTCTCTTTTGTAACTACGACGTAAAAAAAGGCCTGTAGATGACATTATCTTCCAAAGGCAAGTTATCACTTTTATTTGCAACTTAGAATTAATTTTAAAGATACTGTTTTTTCTTGAATGTTAGTATCAAAGATAATTTTTTCTCAAATACTTCCTATTAATGCAATAAAATAGAAATATTAATTTTTTCTCCACCATTTCGACTCCAATACGTTGACGAAATAAGCTAAATCAGATAACGCACAAGGTTCACTTCATTAAAAAGTTGCCTTTCCACAAAAATATTAAAAGAGGGATTGCATATCCACTCTTAAACAACTTAATCATCGCTCAATTTTTCAAATTATTTTATAATCAATAACTCGCACATTAAATAAATATTTTTGGTTGGATATCCCTGGTCGGAATAATACTCTTGAGACTCTTGCTCTAAGATATTCCATTAAAAATCACACAATTAATATATTTTTAAGAACTAACTATTTATATTAATGCGAGTCAGTGAAGGATAAAATACAAAACTAATATTAACAGGAGGGGGGACTCGGGTTTAATGCAACATAATAACAGTAATTTTTATAATTTTTAAGGTTCCTCAAACTCAGAATAACTACATGAAGAGTAGGACGACACCAACGAAAGCTACTATGAGACCCAGCCACACTAAGAGCGAAGGGACCTTACGATACCAGACAGCACCCATAAGCATGATCAACACCGGTTGCAAGCCCATGATGGTGGCCGCAATACCAACTGGGGCATGGTGCACAGCCACGCTAGACAGCCAGTTACCGGTAGTGCTGAAAAGATTTGAAAACAGAAGCGTCCAAAGTATGGTAGGGTAAGCGCGTAAGCCGTCTAAGGTGATCCTAACCCAGCCCTTAACAAGACCGAGGCTCCACAAAATAACCGTGGCGAACATGATTCGGGTCAGGCTGGCCCAGAGAGGGGTGACGCCGTTTCGCAGAGCGAATTTCAGTAGAATAAGACTACAGGCTAAAAACAAGGCCGAACCGAGACCCAGCGCCGTGCCCACGACTAATCGCCGACCCCGGGGACGCTCCTGCCCTGGCAAAAGCGTACTACCGGTGCGTTCCACAAGTACCATACCCGCCCCCAGAGTGGCAATGATAATACCGGCTAGTATTCGGGGGGTCAGACTTTGATCGAGCAGAAGCGCCCCCAAAATAGCGGTAAAACAAGCACTAAGAGACTTCAATAGAATAGCTATCGTCGGGCCAATATACATCATTGCCCGATATTGACACAAGTCACCCAAAAATTGGCCGGTAAAAGCGGCAGCAAAAATTAACATGGCGTCGGTCAATGTAAAAGAAGTCGGATTGCCAAACAGACCGTAGGCAATAGCCATAAAAACTAGCTGATAAGGAGTTCGCAGAAGCGTTACAGCTTCTGGCCCCACTTTCTGAGCCACTGCCCCATGAACGTGAACGGATATGCCCCAACTGAGAGCCGTACCAAAAGCAGCCCATTCTCCAATAGCAAACATAGTTTTCCTCCATGATTGAGGGCCTTTGACTTAAAGCCATAAAAAAAATATAAAATTAAAATAAAAAAGTATATAACAATTTCCTTTACCCGTCAATCAGCAGGTATATAAAAAAATAAGCACTTTTTATTCTTTAGCCCATATACCCCTTTCAAGACCGTTACGGGACGTATTTTTTTTGCAAGTGAAGGTTTATAGATTGAGTAACTATTTAGTTAGACTAATTAATGAGTAAATAAAATCAGGAAACTTTATTATAAAAAAACAAGTTGAGAACTTCAAAGGAATGGATACTACTTTTACGATATATAGAGAAACAGCTTCTAATATAATAGAATATTTCCACTCTATTCTAAGCTCTAAAGCATCCTAATACTTTTTACTGTAATTTTATCATTCAGAGGTTGTTTTTAGACAAAGTATTAGTAAAGAATCCGTCTTTGTAGATCATAAATCGAAGAATATGGTCTTCATAATCTAATAGCCGTACTAAAAGATTACGTGATTTTAACTAGGCTATTTAACTAATTTTATCTAGTGGTTGTACTGTTTCCGGATATTCCAGTTCAGTATTTTACAGAATTCTTCACCAGTAATCCCCTTCCTCATCAACTCATAAGAGAACGTTTATAATTGTGAAAGATAACCAGCATATGCTTTAATAAGCTTCCAAAATTGAGCAACCTTAGGTTATACTCGTAGGGAAATCAACGATTATTCCTATCCCTATTTATTAACGAGAATTTGGGGCCTGTATTCTGTAATAACGATAGAGATTTTATCTTCAAACCCTAGCAGCTTACGTATCCACTTTCACGCCAGATTACCTTTAGTAATTTAGAATGGTCCACTTCAAATATTTCGGTATAAATTAACCGGCCCACCAGTTTCAGAGTTTTACCTTAATGGCTTAGTTAAGTGCCTTGATAGCGTTAGTTTTTAACTACGTCCACCAAGTAATAAAATATTTTTAATAAGTTCCTTGTACTTCGCGTCTTTGAGGGCCATAAAAACTACCTATGTTTGTGTTTTGAAAACAGTGTACCATAGGATTTCAGATAAAAAAGTAACACTAAAATCACAAAGGCGCAGCCAAATAAAAGCTTCTATTTTTAACCTATCAACTATCAGATATCGAATTTTAGCTAGGGTATAAGGAAATAGTAACAGTACTCTATAACAATTACCACTTCATTAACCTGTTTTTTGAAAAATTACACCAAGTATTTTTTAATTAATTTTATACTATTTTTAGTCTCTAGCTGAACAGTTGATTAATCCTTAATTAGACCCCTTTAACTATGTTGCGACCTCGACAACCTCGATCACAAAACCCTAAATCTGATTTATGACCTAATCTTCTGAGTATTTGTTGGATTGTACCGTTAAGCGTGTTGCCATCGTAGAGGGATAGTTAAATTTTTTAGTAGCTACAATCACGCCGTAAATCTTAGTCTCCGCTATTAAAACTTTCGAAGTGAACTCATGTTTCTTCTACTTTTTACCTTTGGTTATGCAGAGTATTTTAGGCTTGTATAAACTGTAAATTTTATTTTTATTTTTTTGATGTTAGGTTAAAATATGCTCAGACGGATTGATTTATTTTTAATAAAATTCTAAATTTACTGTTGCTTTTTTTATTTAATTTCACGAAACAAGGTTAATGAAATAGTCTTAAGGCGGCTCTCGGCTTTCTTTATTTCTTTGTTCTTTTTAGGACTCCTGCAGAAATTGATCGTTATGATAATTTTTTATCTCTTTTTTGTAGCTACGGTGTAAAGAAAGGCCTGTAAATAACACTATCTCCCAAGGGCAAATTATCACTTTTATTTAAAATTTAAACTCAGTTGGAAAGGCAGTATTTTTCTTAAACGATGCTATTAAAGAAAACTTCTTTTTCAAGCACTTTCGCTTCATATAATAAATAGAAACCTTAATTTTTTCTCCACACCTTCAATTCCAATGTATTGACGAAGATTGGTCAATTCAGATAACGTACAAGGCACGGCCCATTAAAAGCTTGTCTCTCCATAAAAATATTGAAAATAGGGGTTACATATCCACTCTTAAATAACTTGATCGTCACTTAAAACTTCAAGTTATTTTATAATCAATAAACCGCATATTAAACGAATATCTTTGACTGGATATCACTGGCCAGAATAACACGCTTAAAGCTCTTACTTTAAGAGATCCCATCGTATTTTTCTAACCAGTTACAAATAAGTATCTAAAGGATCGATCTACTTAAGTTCTCGGATTCTTTTACTACCAGAGTCTTAAGGGCCTCGTTTCATAAACGTTCACCATGTTTTTACGATTTATCGTAAATAGTTACACCGGCTTCCGTTCTAACCCGACTAATAAGACCGAAAAAAGCGTCGCAATCGTCCCAGAAACTTTAATCCATAACCTCGGGCTCCCGAGTTCTAGTTTTTTTATAAAAATCATGGCCCCTAATAAAATAAACCAGACAGAATTAACCCTAGGGCAGGTAACCTTTCAAATACTTTTAATAGGTTTAATAGCAATCACCTCTAAGCAATCCGGCAAAATCTTTCCCAAAAACTAATAGGTAGTTGATAACCCAAAATTAAAGGGGCTAGACTTTTGCCTGCCCCCTTAGTTTAATTGGTGCGTCGCCTCGGAATCGAACCGAGAACCTAATGATTAAGAGTCATTTGCTCTGCCAATTGAGCTAGCGGCGCAAACTATCTATATGAAATAAAGAATTATAAAAGAGAGCCGACCAATTGTCAAATTTTAAACTGTGACTCGGACCTATTCCCCCTTTAAAGCTGCCCACTGGTCTAAAGCCGTTATAATTTATATTTATTACACATTTATTAGAAGGAATTTCACAATTAGATCTTTTCCTTACCAAAATAAACCCAAAATAATCTCTAAAAGAGTATTTTTACTATAAAACATTGTGATTATTTATAAAAATAAAATAATCAGTTTTTGTTAATTTTTTCTAACCAACCAAAAAATTAATCAACATTTTTGAAGCTCGACTAACATAACGGGGGGAAAAGGAATCTGCTTTAATAGTTAATAAATTAATATTATACCTATATAATATTATTAAAAAAATTTAGCACCACTGGAAAAGTTAAAAAAATAAAATCACTCCTGACAAATGTATAATTTATATTTTATAATATACAATTGACTTTCAAACCGCTAAACAAGTAATATTGAGAAAAAAGACCGCTAAAGCTAAAAACTCTTATAAAATTAAGGAGCACTAAAATATGATCCAGAAAAATTTTTTATTTACCTCAGAATCAGTAACTGAAGGACACCCCGATAAAATAGCCGATCAAATTTCAGATGCAATACTGGATTCTATCCTAACTAAAGACCCAGAAGGCCGAGTGGCCTGCGAAACCATGGTTACAACCGGATTAGCCCTGATTGCCGGGGAAGTGAACACCAACTGCTGGATCGACCTACCCCAAGTAGTGCGCCGAACTATCGCTCGCATCGGCTACAACGACTCTAATATAGGTTTTGACTGGCAGACCTGCTCCGTTTTGAATTCCATCGGTAAACAGTCTCCAGATATCGCACTAGGGGTGGACGCCACCGATGACCGGGAACAGGGAGCCGGCGATCAGGGTCTCATGTTCGGTTATGCTATTAATGAAACCGACGTGTTGATGCCACTGCCGATCTATCTAGCCCACCAGCTAACTAAACGTCTGTCGGTGGTTCGCAACAATGGTACCTTAAACTTTCTACGACCCGACGGCAAATCTCAAGTCTCGGTTCAATATGAAAACAGCCAGCCCAAACGCATCGAAGCCGTAGTTATCGCCACTCAGCACTCCAGCGACATCAGCCACCCAAAGATCCGCGAGGCAATCATTGAAGAAGTCATCAAAAAAATTCTACCCCCCCATTTAGTTGACGGAGATACTAAATTTCATGTCAACACCACCGGTAACTTTGTAGTCGGTGGGCCTATGGGTGACTGTGGCCTAACCGGACGAAAAATTATAGTTGATACTTACGGCGGCTGGGGCCGCCACGGTGGCGGCGCCTTTTCCGGCAAAGACCCTTCTAAAGTTGACCGCAGTGCCTGCTACATGGCCCGGCAAGCGGCTAAAAATGTGGTGGCCGCCGGTTTAGCCAACCGTTGCGAAATACAATTAGCTTACGCCATCGGCTTGGCCAACCCTGTTTCTATCATGGCTAACACCTTCGGCACAGGTCTGGTAGAAGATACCCATATCGTCAGAGCCCTAACCAACACCTATTCTTTTAAACCTGCTGATATAATTAATTTTTTAGATCTCAAACGGCCTATCTATGAAAAAACCGCTAGTTACGGCCACTTTGGTCGAAACGAACCGGAATTTACCTGGGAAGCCACAACTAAGGCCGATGAACTACGCCAGACGACAAACTTAAGCGGGCCGGTCCCAATCATCATCCCCACCTGCGACGCACAAAATTATTAAAACAGAAAGGTTTCACCCTTCAAACAAAACCCGCGCCCCCAGCGCGATTTTTATTTGAACACCCTAAACTAAACAATACTCTGGAAAGGTAGTTAAAAATGAAGTATCCGTCTATATTTAAAATAACCGGCCCCCTGAGCTTGGTAATGATTGGCGGCCTCCTACTCCCCTTGCGAGCCTGGGGCGCAGCTGAGAGTAGTTACATAATGCACAACGGCCTTAAAGTAATTCTGGTTGAACAACCCGGTAGTCCGGTGGTCTCACTCAGAGTCATGATCAAAACTGGGGCCTCCGACGAAGCTTCACGATCTGAATTCGGTCTGGCCCACTTAATGGAACACATGGCTTTTAAGGGCTGCGCCCGGCACAGAGACGCAGGGGCCATAACCACGTTGGTAGAACGAAACGGTGGCGAAATTAATGCCTACACCAGCTCGGATGCCACTGTTTATTATCTCAGTCTACCGTCTGACCAGGTTCTGCTAGGACTGGATATACTGTCCGATCTGGTTTTTTCACCCCTTTATGACCCGAAGGAATATGAACTAGAAAAAGAAGTGATCATTGAGGAAATCAAACGCAGCCGAGATAACCCGGATCAACTCCTAATGGAGGAATATTTCCGACTAGCCTATCCCGATCACCCTTACGGTCGACCGATCATCGGCTATGAGGAAACCGTCCGTAAAGCAACTGTAGACGAAGCTAAAGCTTTCCACACCCGCCATTATCGGCCGGACAACGCTGTATTGGTGATTACCGGCGGCTTCATCAGTTCTACCTTATCCGAGACTATTCAACGCTTTTTCGGAAATCTTGAAAAACCGGCCACACCCCTGGCCCGTACTCTGGAACCAAACCTGCCCCCCCCGACCGGCCCGCAGGTCATTATCACTGAAAACGATCACGCCACCCTGGCCAAAGTTATCATAGGTTTTCGCGGCCCATCCGGGAGCGATGCCGAAACTCCTATTATGGATCTCCTATCCTCAATTCTCTCCGGGGGCAAATCCAGTCGCCTAGTCGAAGTTGTGAAAGACAAAAAAAAACTGGTTACCGACATCTCTACCTACTCCCATACGCCCCGCTATCAGGGTACTTTTATGATCTCTCTGGAAACCGAGCCGCTTAAAATCATTTTAGCCATAACCGCGGTTTGGGAGGAACTGAAACACCTAATCAGCGCGCCAGCCGGCGATGAAGAAATGCAAAGAGCTCGAGCCCTGGCCGAAAAAGATTTTTTAGCCAGCCAAGAAAGCGCCCAGGGCCTGGCCGCCCAAATTACTGAATTTGAAAGTATCTTCGACGATTGGCGGCTGCGCGATGCCTATCTACCACTATGGAACCGCACCCGCCAAACGGAACTAATTCAGAGTGTCGCCCGCCATTTTCTACCCAAGAATCTAACCCTAGTAGTTATGCTCCCCCCTCAGCAACCGGGAAAGCCAAACAGCGACTATCCCACACCGGAGCAATTAATCAGCCTGGCTAATCGCCTAAGGCCGCCAGCCCCCCAGGCAGGAGTAAATACGGCACCAGCTTTTCAAGAAATCAAGCTGAAAGTAGGGCCCCGCCTTTTAGTAATGCGCGATGCGACTTTACCGTTAGTCACCATCAAAGCCGCCGCTCTAGGCGGGCTTCTGGCCGAAACGCCGGAACAAAACGGACTTAATAACTTCATGGCCGCAGTCTGGACTAAGGCTACCAAAGATAAACCAGCCCAGGCGCTCTCACGAGCCGCCGAAGATATAGGAGCCTCCATTACCGCCTTTTCTGGACGCAACTCAACTGGTCTCTCCGCCTCTTTTCTATCTACCCATCTAAGCGAAGGCTTAAAACTTTTCACCGAGGTTTTGACTAGCCCAGCTTTCAGTAACGCCGATGTAGAAACTGTACGCCCGGAAATCCTGGCCGAAATCAAAGTCCAGGATGAATATCTACCCGGCCGGGTTTTCCGCCTTCTAGCCCGGCGCCTCTACCCAGACGGCCATCCTTACAGCCGAGAACAACTAGGCACTCAAGAAACCGTCTCCCAGCTAACGGCCAAGGACCTTCGAAAAAGTTATAAACAGTTGATTTGTCCAAAAAATACCATTATTGCAGTGGCCGGCGATGTAGACCCGCAAAAAATCCGTGAAAATCTTCAA
>LQAA01000116.1 GCA_001577715.1 Candidatus Adiutrix intracellularis
AAGCTAGACCGATCTCAGACTCACCTGGCCCTCGGCTTTCAGGCTCCGGGCCTAGGTAGCCCGGAGGCCCCGGCTCTGAATGTTCTGACCGCTTATCTCTCCGGCATGTCCGGCCCCCTGTTCCGGGAACTCAGAGATCAACAGAGCCTGGCTTATACAGTTCAATGTAGCTACAACCCAGGCCTGGGCATCGGCGCCTTTACTTTTTACATAGCGACGGATCCCCAGAAAGTCAAAAGCGGCTTTAGCCGGATTCAAAGACATCATCGAAAGAATTAAAAAAGTCCCCATCAGCACCAAGGATCTGGAAGGAGCTAAGCGCTACCTAGCGGGAACGACTAAAATTCGTCTTCAGACTATTTCTAGCCGAGCCTCACAAATCATAATGAACAGCCTGTATGATCTCGGGCTAGATTATGAGGAACGCCACCTGGCCGCTATAGTCAAAGTTACCGCTGAAGATGTCCAAAAGGTAGCCACCAAATATCTAGATCAGGATCGAGCAGTGTTGGCTATTATTGGTAAAAAAACCGACTAAAGAATTTTTTAAAGTTCTTGCCGACCGACCCTATTTTTGTTAAAATAATTAAAAGGTTTTATTAATCGTTCCATCCTCTCTAGCCAAGGAGATTAAAATGCCCAAAAAGATCCTGATTGTTGATGATGAAGCCCATATCAGGCTGCTTTACTCCGAAGAACTGACCGAGGAGGGCTACGAGGTCATCACCGCTGAAGATGGGCTAAATCTTCTTGAACGCATTGAAATAGAAAGACCTAATCTAGTAATTCTGGACATTAAAATGGTGAATTACAACGGGCTGGACCTTCTGCAGGATATCCGCAATAAATTTTACGACTTGCCGGTAATTTTGTGTTCAGCTTACGACACCTTTAAAGATGACATAAAGTCTATAGCCGCCGACCAATATGTCATCAAAAGTTTCGATTTGACCGAGCTTAAATCTAAAATATCTGACCTATTAAACGACTAAACGGCGAAAATATGGTGGCTAATCCCTTTCCGGATCCTCTATCCCCCCGGTTCCTGTCCGAGGAACGAGAGAGACGAAGTCTGATCCCAGAGGCTACTCTAGCCGCTCAGGCTGAGCGTCTCACCCCAGAGGAACCCTGCCCCTTCCGCACTTCCTTTCAACGTGACCGTGACCGCATCATCCATTCCAAATCCTTCCGGCGGCTAGCTTATAAAACCCAGGTTTTCATCAACCCAACCAGCGACCATTACCGTACCCGCCTGACTCACACCCTAGAAGTTAGTCAAATCGCCCGCACCCTAGCCAAAGCTTTAACCCTCAATGAGGATTTAACTGAAGCCATCGCTCTGGGCCATGACCTGGGCCACACTCCCTTCGGCCATTCTGGAGAACGCACCTTGAACCGACTCCACCCCGACGGCTTCACCCATCAGGCACAAAGTCTGCGCATTGTTGACCATCTAGCTAAAAACGACAACGGCCTGAACCTAACCCTAGCCGTCAGGGATGGTATTTTGCGACATTCCAAGGGGCTCGGCCCCATCTTCATCAAAAATGGTGACAGACCGACCACTCTGGAAGGGCAGCTAGTGCGCATTTCCGATATTATCGCCTATCTGGCCCACGATTTAGACGATGCCTTCTACTCCGGACTATTAGCGCCGGAAGATCTACCAACGGAACTTACGACTATCTTCGGCCCTCGTAGTTCCACCCGCATCGGAGCCATGGTCGGCGATCTTCTACGCCACAGTCCCATAGAAAGCGGCGGCCTTAAACTGGCCTTTTCCGCCGCTATGGAACAAAGCATGATCGCCTTAAGAGAATTTCTTCATCAACGAGTTTACCGACACCCCAAACTAACTGAAAGCCTGAATAAAGCAGATACCGTTATAGAAGGCCTTTACCGAAAGTTCTCCGATAACCAGGAGCTATTGCTTCAATATTACCCCGGCGCCAAAATCGCACTCCCCGCCACTGGACAGGCCATCTGCGACTTCATCGCCAGCATGACCGATCGTTACGCCTTGTCGCTTTATCAGCGACTCTTCTGGCCCAGATGCTGGAGTTTCAACTCCACCGACCAACTTTAGGCCCGACGCCAGCTTCTGCCGAAAATATTCCCCCATTAAAACGCCCCCAGCCACAGAGACATTAAGAGAAGATACTTCCCTCCGCTTTTGGGGAATAGTAAGCAAAAAATCGCAAGTGTGAGCGACCAAAGGGGAAAGTCCCCGACCTTCTGAGCCCAGAATAATTACAGAACGATCAGGAAAACTAAAATTCCACAAGGTCTCTCGCCCCTCGCTTTGAGCCCCCACCAACCAAAAACCACGTTTTTGCAAGGCTTTCAAAGCCCTCTGAAAATTAACGGCCCGGGCTAACGACAAAAACTCAACTGCTCCAGCAGCAGCCTTTAAAGCGGCCGGGGTCAATGGAGCAGTACGATCACGAGGAGCGATAACCCCGGCGGCCCCAAAGATCAAGGCACTACGCATCAGCGCCCCCAAATTACCGGGATCTTCCACCTGATCCAAAGCTAAAAGTAGAACAGAACCAGCCTCAGGCAAAGTTTGAAGAAAATCCTCGAATATCTGGCTACGAACTGCATCGAAAATAGCCACCACCCCCTGGTGGCGGCCTCGACCGTAAAGTCGATCCAAAATCGGACGGGGTACGAATTTCACTGATCGCCCTAGGCTACGAGCCAGGGTTAAAATTTGATCTAGAGCATCCGTCTGACGCCGACTCTCGGCCACTAAAAGTTGGCGACAGAAATCAGCCCGACTTCGCAGTGCAGCCAGAACTGCATTCAGACCCCCGATTGTTACAACGGTCTCCCTTTTCACATCATTCCTCAACCTGCGCTTAACTACCGGCAAAAAAAGTATCCCAGAAGGATTTAGTCTCGGCTATAGCCAAACCACGGCGGTTTTCAATTATGTCTTCCAGATCGCAAATGGTCCGCTCTAACTTGTCGTTAACTAGTAGAAAATCATAGGTGTGACTACGGCTGATCTCAATTTTGGCCATCTTAAGACGATAGGCTATTTCCTCATTCGATTCAGTTCTGCGGCCTTTGAGACGCTGATGCAATTCCTTAATCGTGGGGGGAACCATGAAAATAAAAACGGCTTCAGGCATTATTTTCCGCACCGAGATACCGCCGGCAACATCAATATCAGCGATAACATCACAACCAGCCCGTAGGTGCGTTTCTACCCAGAGTTTACCGGTACCGTAAAAATTACCGAAGACTTCGGCCCATTCCAGAAAATCACCGATCTTAATCATCTCTTTAAAACAAGCAACACTAATAAAATTATAATCACGTCCGTCTACTTCCCCCAACCTCAGCGCCCGGGTAGTAAAAGAAACAGAATAGACTAGTTCCGGCCGACGTTCCACAATCAGGTTTTTAACGGTTGATTTACCGGATCCGGACGGTGCGCTTAAAACAAAAAAGCGACCGCCCTGATTATCACTCATTGTTTCTCCATTATTCCCTGAGATCACCCAGCCTCAGACTGAAAACGGGCTGCCAAAGTTTCCACCTTAACTGCACTCAGAAAAACTTGATTAGCCGTAGTGATGATAAAGGATAGAGTCCGACGGCCCTGGGTGATATCTACGAGGCGGCCGTTGTCACGGGCTTCGTCTTTCAAGCGTTTAGCCGGAGCTGAGTTGGGCGAGATGATAGCCACTATCTTATCTATGGCCAGCATATTACCGTAGCCAACATTAATTAATTTTCGCATGGAAATCATCTCTTTCATCTATTTTATATTTTGCATCTACTCACGCAGTTTTTCTAATTGATCCTTCAAACTCTAAACCTAAACCGATAATTTCTAAATTCTGGATTTTTAAGCCCATGGTGTTAACCTCGCGATCCATTACCTGCAACAAAAAATCTAGATGACAGCCAACTAACTCAAAACCGCCCAAAATACGACTAAAGCAATCTAAATAGCTAATTGGTTAAACTACTTCTTCGATAATACTATCCGGTCGGCGATAAAGGACACCTCCTAAACCAGACGACTCTGATCCACCTTAACCCCAACCCCCAGTTCAGCCAGGCGGTTATGAAATTTATCCAGCAATAGATTCGAATAGCCGGAAGCTAATTCTTCCACCTTACGGTTCAGAGGCGTCAGATGAAAGAGATGTCTGGCCAAAGCATCGCTCAAATTTACGCCCTCGGCTTCATACTCAATCATAAGCCCCACCAGGGCCTAATTCAATAAAGAATTCAGAACCCGCCACAACTCTTCTAGGTCGAAAACGTCCTCTTACTAATTCACAATACCCAGAGCTAGAATATAATTGAGGGACACCGGACCTTCTAACCATAGACGATCTTTCAGCCCGATCAGAAGTTCTTTAATCTTTAAGGCTAAATTATAATTAACCAACAGGAAATATTTTCTGGCTTCACGATCGTTAAGCTGTACCTACGTATCCACCCGGACCCGCTCCAGATGGTAACCATTTCTTCCCTGACGACGTCGTCTTTCGAAGAGACACAAAACTCTAGACATCCGGGTAACCACCTCCCTAAAACAATCGTTAACGCTCTTTACTCCCAAAATTAACGAACAGCCAGCGAACTAGCTTAAAGCTAAGCCGAAAGAATCATCCTCCTAATCATATCTCCTAGCGATCCTGCTTTTTTGATCTCCGCGTAACCCGGCCATGTACGCCTGCCGCATCATCATTAACCAGACCTGGATGTCCGGACGCTGGTAATCGAGATAAGTCCAAGGGAAAGCCATGAACTGACCCTGATAAAAATTGAGAGTTAATTCGCCCCAGAGGCCGCGCCCCAACGGCAAGCGGTGCCCTCGAAATTTTCTAGTGGAAAGAACTAAGCCCCCGCTAAAAATATAGCCTGGATCAAGGTTAGCCAGACGCCGCCCGTCTAGGGCGTGATTCCGTTCCCAGGCCATGGCCGCTAATTTAATTTCCACTAGGTCTTCCGGAGAACGATCAGTAGGCCAGGAGACATATATTTTCCTAAGTTTTGTCCCCATTTCCTTTTCATAATAAGCGGTCTCAACCACCGGAAATTCAGGACTTAAAATATCTGGCTCTTCCGCGAAAATAGAGTTCAACCCTTCTAGGCCGGCAAGAATATGGCCGCAATCCCGGGAAAAGACAGCAGCAAAAGGTTTAACCAACGGCGATTCATTTATATCGCTCATTAAAACACCTCAAAACGTGGCGGAATATCACCGGGGGGTACTTCCACCAATTTAACGACCAACCTCTGCCCGGAAAGTTCGGGAGGATTACCTCCGGCTTCTTTAAACAGGTTCAACTCAATCTCTAACATATAATCGGTCAAGCAAGCTCGAAGGCGCCGACCCCTTTGTTCGAAAACTAAGGCCGAATACTCCCGCCCTATTTTATCTTTCAGATACTGTTTCAGCCAGTAACGCTGGCGGCTAGTCTGCATTTTATGAATTCGCTGAGTAAACTCATGAACCGGCAGGGCCAGACGCATAAAAGTCTGTTGATCCATGGCCGGCGGCTGGTCCTTGATCAGAGAACGCAGTTGACGGGCCACCAGCAAATCCAAATAACGCCGCATAGGAGCAGTAAAGGCCGTATAGACTGGGAAACCTAGCCCCTGATGGGGGGAAGGAACGAAACTTAACCCCCCGCGCCCAGTGTGGCGACGAGAAGCCAAACTTAAAGCCAACTGTTGATCGTTTAACGAACGACGATTGGTCATAATTGTAACCAACTCCTCTGAAATCGGGCGACCTGGCTTTTCCTGGAAACGGTAAGGACAGGGATAATCGTTTTTATACAGCAGATCAGCGGCCAGAAAGTTAGCCAGAATCATCAACTCGGCAACAATGATTTTGGCCGGAGTATCCCACTGGGTCAGGCCCACACTGAGCGAGCCATCCGGTAAAAAATAGATATTAAGCTTAGGAATATTTAGGCTACACCCGCCCTGGCTCAGCCGTCTGGCCAAAAGGACTTGTGCCATATCCCAGAGTTCCACCAGATCTGAATCTTCTTCTAGATACTGGTCGGCCTCGGAGAAAGATAGCTGGCGATCCACTCTGATACTGCTCAAAACTAAAGAATAGTCACTAATTGAGCCATCTTTTTCTAAAGTAAGCAAAAAAGAAAAAGCCGGTTTAACATCGCCAAGGGTTAAACTCAGTAGACCCTCGGAGAGTTCAGCCGGGAACATGGAATATTTGGCGTCCGGAAGATAAACCGAAGTGGCCCGAGCTCGACCAGCCAGATCCAGAATCGAATCCGCCTCTATAACAGCGGCCACGTCAGTAATGTGGATGCCCACCTGCCAGCGGTTTTCAGCCAGAGATTTTATGGAAATTGCGTCATCTATTTCGCGAGCTCCATTGGAATCAATACTCAGAGTGGTTAGGCCTGTTAAATCCTGCCGCCTGTCGCCGCCACCGCGGGTGGTACCCAGACTAGAACCACTCAGAAAGCGACCGGCCTCACTCAGAACTTCCGAAGAAAACTTGAAAGAAAAATTTAACCGCCTTAGTTCCAAATTTTCATGGCGCGAAAAATCACCCGTCAGCACTAAAGCCATAGCGGCTCCACCCGCGTCTGGCGGGAAAGAAGCCCGTTCCAGAATTTTTTTGGCCTCTGACTTCAAAGCGGCTTCTTCGCCCCATAAAGCCAAATCCAAAAGTAGTTCCCGGGTTCGGCCAGCTTCCGGTGGTTCAGGGACAAAATCACCCTTTTTAAGCCCAACCAGCCACCCAGCCATAGCAACCAAGGTATTTTCAGCTTCAGCAGCCCGATGACGGACCTCCCTTAGGCCAACTACCTCCGAATCGGTATGGCGCACCGCGCCCCCAGGCGTAAAGCGAAACCACAGGCCATCGGCAAAGACGGCCCGGGCCATAGCCGAAATCTCATCGACTCCAGCAGTCTGACCAAAAAAGAGAGTAGCTAAGACTTCAAAACTAAACTTAGTCCCCTCCCCTTCCAAAACCGTCCACAACTCAACCAAATCTATTTGAGAGGCCAGAACCTGCCGGGCCACACCGGCGGCCCGCAAAAGTTCCAAACGATCGAGCCAACTCCCGGGGTCGGACAGTTCAAGCCGGTTTAGAACCCGAGTCTGGGCTATGGTCATTTCCCGACCACCCATAGTTAGAACTCCTAGACGATGAGTAGCCGGCGAAAGCACCCAGGCGATCATGAAATCACGCTCCTCAAGAAATTCGACAATCATCGGACCGTCTCCCTTCTTCCAGCCAGCTCTTCCGCGATGATATCCACCACCCGATTGGAGCCCCCCCCACCCCCAAGACCGGAACGGACTTCAGCTAGGTCGGCCGCCATCCGCTCCCGGACCGGACCACCTTCAATCAGAGGCCAGAGAGCCCGAGCTAAGTTATCAGGAGTAACTTCCCCCTGAAGAAATTCGGGCACTATTTCCCGGCCAGCCACTAAATTAGCTATAGTTACATAAGGCAGCCGCACTAAATGGCGGGCTATAAACCAGGAAAGAATACTCCCTTTATAGGCCACCACTGGGGGCGTCCCCAAAAAAACAGCCTCAACACTAGAAGTACCAGAGGCTAAAAGAGCCGCCTCGGCGGCAGCAAGCGCGGGCCGGGAAAGGCCAGGTTTGACGACTAGCCGCTCTCGAACCCGGGCCGGAGCTCCCGCCAGAAAAGGAGCAACAAAATCAAACTGCAGAGAATCGGCTAGGGGCAGAACCAGGCCAAGCCCAAGGTCACGCTCCAAAAGTAAATCTGCGGTCTTAAAAAAGATGGGGGCCAGTCGGGCAAAAATTTTCTGGCGGCTACCAGGAAGAATGGCCACTAATTTTTTCCCCGGATCCAGACCCAAAGTAATCTTAATTTCAGCGGGAGTCCCTAAGTCGAATAGCTCATCAAAAATCGGGTGGCCAACCCAATCAGCGCTAACCTGACGTTCCTCGTAGAATTTTTTTTCAAACGGAAAGAGAAGGAGCCGCCGCCGAGTATATCTAGCCAACGTCTTCAGGCGACCTTCCCGCCAGGCCCAGACCGAAGGGCAAATAAAATAGACTACGGGCAGACCCAGAGCCGCAGCGCAGCGGGCCAGTGGCAAATTAAAATCCGGCGCGTCAATAAGCACTAAAATATCAGGCCGTTCTACTTCCAAAGCTCGTTTTAAACGACTCCGAACCGCCAAAAGTCGCGGCAGAGCCCCAAGCACTTCTGTTAACCCCATAACGCAGGTATCCCGAATATGCCCCAGTAGTCGAACCCCGGCTGCAGCCATACGATCGCCGCCCAAGCCAAAAAAATCCCAGTCCAAACCCTTGCGGCGAGCAGCCTCGACCAAAGCGGCCCCATGCATCTCCCCAGAGCTTTCCCCGGCCGATAGCATAACTTTGGTCATCGAGCCATCTCGTCGGTCCAAGCTAAAAGAGCTAGGCCAGCTTCATCAGCCAACCGGACGGTCTCCTCTCGGTTAACGATCAAAACCCGGTTGGCATCCACAACCAAGGCACCAACTTTCCCGGTCGCAGCCATAACCCGAATAGTCTCCGGACCAATGACTGGCGGATCCAAACGTAAATCCTGAGTGGGTTTGACCACCTTAGCCACGGCTGCCGGTTTCCCGGCCAATCCGGCTCCCCGGAGCACAGCCGCATCGGTACCTTCGGCAGCTTCGACAGCCAGAGTGATACAATCGCTAACCACCGCACATTGGCCCAAGTCTAAGCGCCCTAGATCCTTAGCAACACGCCAAGCCACTTTGAGATCGAGCATTAGAGCCTCGGTAGGGGCAGAACGAGTCAAGAGTCCCGGCGGAGTCAAAAGTTCCGGCAGAATTTCAGTCGCCGCCTGTAATTTTAGACCTCGTTCCTCCAACCAACCACAAAAGGCCCGGAGAATTTTATCGGTATGAAAATCATCCAGAGTCGCCATAAGCGCCGCCGCCGCTTCATCCGGCTCGTAATTCGAGATGATGCTCTCCCGACTAACACCACCGATCATCACCAGTTCCCGCACCCCAACCGCCTGAAAAAAATTCGCTAGTTTTTCAAGCTGCCCCAATCTAACCCACTGAAATCGGTGAGCCAAAGCAGCTAAAGTAGCCTCAGCCTCACCCTCAAGAGCAGCAATAACTATCGGTCGCTTCAATTCACAGGCCTTTTCAGCAACTAAGCGAGGTAACTCGCGGTTGCCGGCAATGAGACCCAGCGGCGGCGATTTATGTTCCTGTTCCCATAAGGTCAACGATAGACCCCACGTTCAGAGGAACGATAAAAATCAATAATAGTCCGGGCCTCAGGCACCATTCCATACTCGGCCTCAGCTTCCGCTAAAACGTCGGCTAGAGGCCGATGATTACGGCAAATGAGGCCGTAAACACCTTTCAGAAGGTCAATAGTATCTTTAAGCATACCCCGACGTTTCAAACCCACCACATTGGGTCCGGACAAAACCACTCCCCTAGTACCATAGCTAGCCCCGGCCATAAACGGAGGCATATCCTTACTAATCCCGGAACAACCGCCCAGAAAAGAATAGGCTCCGATCCGGCAGAATTGATGAATAGCCGAAAGGCCGCTAATAATGGCTCCCGCCCCCACGCTAATATGGCCGGCCAACACCGTATAGCTGGACATAATCACCTCTGGTCCCAATCGACAGTCATGTGCCACGTGGACGGTAGCCATAATTAAGCAGCGGTCACCAATTTCTGTAATCCCACCGCCTCCGCTAGTCCCCCGATGGATGGTAGTCGATTCCCTAATCGTCACATTTTCCCCAATGACTAGCCGGGTACTTTCACCTTTGTATTTTAAATCCTGCGGGTCAGCTCCTAAAGAAACGAAAGGAAAGACCCGAGTACCCCGGCCGATGACAGTATCTTTGTCAATAAAAACATGACCCATTATTTCAACTTCCGGGCCGATGAAAACCCTTGGGCCAATAAGAGTATAGGGACCGATGGAAACTGTGGTGTCAACTTCCGCGGAAGGGTCGATAATGGCGGTAGGATGTATCGTCACAATAAGCGCCTATATTTTTTTAGGCAGGGCCGAAGTCATTTCCGCCTCAGCCGCCTTCTGGCCATTTACGCTAGCCTGGGCCGCCATCTTCCAAATACGGCTGCCGAGGCGCAAGAGTTTCACCTCTATATTTAGCCGATCTCCGGGGATAACTGGGCGACGAAATTTAACCTTGTCACAAGAAGCAAAAAAAGCCAGACGACCCTCCAATTCCGGCAGATTGACCCCGTCAGGAATCTTTGCCCCCGCCAGACGCCGGGACAAAGCAATAAAAATAACCCCAGCCTGACCCATGGCTTCAACGATCAAGACCCCAGGCATAACCGGGAAAGACGGAAAATGGCCCTGAAACTGAGGTTCGTTATAAGTAATGTTCTTATAAGCAATAATCGACTTCCACGGATCCAAAGCGATTACCCTGTCTACTAGCAAAAAGGGGTAACGATGGGGAATAAGTTCCAGAATAGTGGAAATGTCATAGGTCAGTGAATTCGTCATTTTACTATGTCCTTTTCCTTCGGGCCAAAGAAAGCTTGTTTTAATTCACCCAAGGTCTCACATTTTTTCAATATTTGGAAAAATTTACGCACTTTTGGTAGCTGGGTGGCCGACAAAGCCAAGGTTTCATAAAACTCCTTATGAACCCGAATGGGAGTACCACTCCAAACTCGGTGTCCCCGAGGCACCCGACCACTACCAATCCCACTCTGGGCAGTCAAAATAGCGTCCGCACCAACGGTCACCCCCGGACCTAAACCAACCTGGCCTAAAAGAAAAGCCCGATCCTCCACTACAGTGTGACCACCGATACCCACCTGAGCCACTACAATACAGTCCCGCCCCAATTGGACGTTGTGGCCAATTTGAACCAGATTGTCTATTTTAGAGCCCCGACCGAGGCAGGTATCAGCCACCAGACCCCGATCAATGCAGCTCTGAGCCCCGATTTCCACATCGTCCTCAATAACCACCCCACCCAAGTGTTCATTTTTAACGTGGAACAGACGGCCGTTCCCAGGATCTGGTAACTGAGTATAGCCAAAACCATCTTCCCCAATCACTGCCCCAGAATGAATCTGACAACGATTTCCAACCCGGGTACCCCAGCGCAAAACGACCCGAGGATATAACTGGCAATCCTCCCCCACAACCACCCCATCATCTAAAAAAACCTGAGGTCCGATGATAGAGCGGGCCCCCAACCTGACGCCACGTCCAATATGGGCTCCGGGACCAATAATCACGCCTTCACCCAATT
>LQAA01000117.1 GCA_001577715.1 Candidatus Adiutrix intracellularis
GTATTCCTTTAATATCAGTTAATCAACCATCAGATCTTCCCATAATTAACTCCTGCTGTATTCCACTATCCTCTTCGCATTTCTTACCTACCGTATCCACATAATGCTCATAATACCAGAAGTACCTATTACCATACTTATACTTCAAATTAGTACACCTATCAAACATAATTTAGTGAGCTTTAACCCTTCAGATAATGCATTCCCTCCGATACACCGTACTTCGGCGGTATCTTCACAAACATTTAAATCTAATCAAAACAGCATCACGCCTCTATGATTCTAAACCTTTCCTTTCAAACAGTTAAAACAATGTTCTAGCCACATCAGCCTTGAGCCTCCCATAGATTGCTTGCTTATGATATTTCGGTACAAATATTATGTGATACTTGCATTCCCATCTCGTATATACTAAACTGTTTTTATTTACTCAAATAGCCCACTTATATTTTCTTGACACACTTGGCAAACCTTCATCCTTTTAACATTCGGAGACTTCTTTGACTTAGAGCTAAAGCTAAAAAGAACCTACCCCCAGCATAACTGGTGGCTTTTCCAAGCTTAAGCGCACAAGAAAAATATGACCTACTAAATTCATTAATTATTTAAAACTCGCTAAACATGGTCTGGGTTATTTTCTGGCTAATGTCATCAATAACCCAGGCTATGGCCCCGGCCTGCAGCAGGTCCATCTGGGATTCATCGTCGTTAACATAAAAATTGCGGCTGCTAGTAAAGAGATGGCGGTTAACATGAAATTGAGCACTGCTCTGCCCCGGCCGCTCCAAAGTAGCCTCCACTGTCAGGGAAACAACGCGGCTAGCCGAGGCCTTGGGCATTTTATATTCGTTGCGGTTGGGATTCCAGGCACCGCCGCTTATATCCACCCTTGTAATGGTCATCTTCAGACAGGCAGGGGCCGATTCACGCACAACGATATTATCTGAGGCATCTAAACGGGCTATAACCGCCTGGGTTAGATCGGGGCCCATATCACCGTAACGACTTGAATTAACCGCTACGGGTACGTTCACAATCAGAGATTTGGCTAACCCGTAAGGGGACGGCGAATGGCTATAGCCGCAACCAGCGAGATTGAAAACTAGAGCCAGCAGGGCGGCAGCTCTTAATTTTTTCATAGGTACTCTCGCCTTGGGTTAGAGTTCTTTTCGGAAAGCCCACGCATGAGACAGTCTAAAATACCGTTTATGAACGCCCCAGACTCAACGTCACCAAAAATTCTGGCTATTTCCAGTGCCTCATTCAGGCTAACCTTCAGCGGAATTACATCCCGGCGGAGCATCTCATA
>LQAA01000118.1 GCA_001577715.1 Candidatus Adiutrix intracellularis
AGGCCAAGCGCGGGCGAAATCGTCTGTCGCCACCTCCAAAGCATTTTCTTCGTCATAGTCCGGATTGAAAGCACTTTCAAAAACCTGGACAGTTTCCTCCGGGGTCCCGCCACCTTCTAAATCGCGCTGAAAGAGCAGACTCAAGGCTAGTTTTCTAGCTAGCCGACGGATTCCAGGTCTTTTCCCGGGGCCAGCTCCGGCTGCCTCCGTTATTTCAGCCGCGTTCCAGATCATAAAGAAGATTGGTCATTTCCAAAGCGGTTAGGGCCGCGTCAAAACCCTTGTTGCCGTTTTTAGTTCCGGCCCGTTCCACAGCCTGCTCAATTGTATCACAGATCAGAAGTCCGAAAGCCACCGGCACCCCAGTATTAAGGGTTACCTGAGCTAGACCCTTAGTCGCCTCGGTGGCAACATAATTAAAATGAGGAGTCAAACCACGAATGACCGCCCCAAGAGCCACTAAGACCTCGTAGCGACCGGACTCAGCTAATTTTTTTGCCGCTAGCGGCAGTTCAAAAGCCCCAGGGGTCTTTACAATTATATAATTACTTTTATCACCACCATGCCGGTTTAAGGCATCTAGAGCACCATCCAGAAGACGATCGGTGATGAAACTGTTAAAGCGGCTTTGAATTAAAGCCACCTTGAGGCCCGTAGCGCTTAATTGCCCTTCAAAAATTCTACTCATTTTATTCTCACTTATTTCACCTGTCTTCATTGAAATGAAACATATGACCCATTTTCTGGCTCTTGGTTCTTAGGTAGCGGTGGTTTTCCGGCCGAACCGGAATCTCTACGGCCACCCGCTCCACCACTTTCAAGCCGTAACCCTCAAGACCCACAATCTTGGTAGGATTATTAGTTATAAGACGCATTTCTATAACACCCAGGTCGCGCAGCACCTGAGCTCCCAAGCCATAATCGCGCAAATCATCGCGAAACCCTAAAGCCAGATTAGCCTCCACCGTGTCGTAACCTTGGTCCTGTAACGCGTAGGCCTTTATTTTATTGACAAGGCCGATACCCCGACCTTCCTGAGGTACATAAAGAAGAATCCCCCGCCCGGCAACCTGAATCATTCTCATTGCTTCGTGAAGCTGTTCGCCACAGTCGCAACGAAAAGAACTCAAAGTATCTCCGGTCAAACACTGGGAATGCACACGTACCAAGCAAGGACCGCCCTCCGTCAAATCTCCTACAACTAGGGCCACATATTCCGATCCATCCACCAAACTAACGTAAACCACGAGATCAAATTCACCAAAAGCGGTGGGAAGAGAGGTTCTAGCCGCCTGCTCCACCAGTTTTTCATGATTCAGTCTATAGGCGATCAGATCAGCCACGGTGATAATCTTTAAATCATGCCGGGCCGCGAATTTTTCCAGATCCGGCATCCGACTCATACTACCGTCGGCATTCATGATCTCGCAGAGAACCCCGGCTGGCTTCAACCCAGCTAACCGGGCTAGATCCACCGAACCTTCAGTCTGCCCGGTGCGAACCAAAACGCCCCCAGGCTTTGCCCGCAAGGGGAAAATATGGCCTGGAACCACGACATCACGAGGGCCAGCCCCATCTCGGATAGCCGCTAGAATAGTCGTAGCTCGATCGGCCGCTGAAATACCAGTAGTCACACCTTCCCGAGCTTCAATAGAAACGGTGAAGGCCGTCTGAAACCGCGATTGGTTATCCGTAGTCATCTGAGGCAGACCCAAAGTGTCGACGACTTCCGAGGTTAAAGTCAGACAGACTAACCCCCGGGCGTGAGTGACCATAAAATTGATGGCCTCTGGGGTCACTTTTTCGGCGGCTAACACCAAATCACCCTCATTTTCACGGTTTTCGTCGTCCACTAGAATAATCTGGCGACCGGCCCGAATATCGTCCAAAGCGGCCTCTATGGAGAAAACAGGCATAAAACCTCCTTTTACTTAATGAAAGCCAAGCAATATTAAAAAAATTATATTATCACAAATAAAGCAGCTAGCACAAGAGGGGCACCCAGCGGACAGTAATTCTTATTTTAGAGATACCTGATAAGAATGAAAGCTAAATTAATGTATTTATGATGCTGAATTTGTGATATAATAGTTCTAAAGAGTACATCATAAGGAAGTGAAGATGTGACACATAACTGATAGGCCAGAGATGGATGAAGAGACGATTTTTAACATGAAGCTGCTTACGCTTTCTGCCATAGTGTTTCGATTAATCGGTAACTACTGTGCATAGTGAAGACCAGCAAATTAAATACTATCAATAGCGCAACAAAAGTTTCTTCCCTGTATCCGAAATTATATTCTAGATTATAGCCATTATTTTTCAAATGTTCTCTTCAACCCTTGCTTTAAATAGACTTGCACAAAAATAACCCATCTAATTTAACTCTAGAAAGATACTTTTATGAAGTCTTGTATTTAGAAGGGTTATAAATAAAAATAAAGCTGAACTCAGACCGCAAAACTTTTTCGCAAAACTGCTGGTGGGTATAAAAGTTGTCACCCAAAAAGATGGGGGCGTTCCTTTGACTTTTGAAGCCTGCTTATCCAGTTAGCGCAAGATAGCTTTCTGTTCGCAGTCTTATTTCTTATCCCGACTTACGAGGTCATAAACTCTGAGGCTAAGGGCAGGCTTATATTTTGACCCAGCGCAACAATAGCAGTCCCTAAAAATCTGTAAAATATTCTATACTCCTATCAAAATACTTTCTGCTAGAATAATTCCGATAAGGAATTTATACGTTTTGAAAAAAGTTTATAAATTGGAGCAACCATACAATCCTTAAAGGGTACGCTGGTAAGTTAAAAAAGAAGGGCTCTGCATGGAAAAAATAGAAATTACCGCTAAGCATGTGCCAGACATGAAATAACGAGTATCACGATTAAAACGCTTGTCCTGCGCCTCTTCAGCCTACTCCCGAAGCAAAGATATATATTTTTCTAAATATCTCATGGATATATTTAAATGTAATTTAATATAAACTCAAATATGTTCCGATAGATTCAACATAAAATATGCTAAAATAAGAACCATTACCCAGCGGGCCCTACCCTAACGCTTCTAAACGTCACAGCTGAACATTAAAGTAAGGATAGGCAACCCGAACCGTTGCAATATCAATTTCCTCAAATAACGTCGGATCATCGAAGATTTCTTTGTACTCACTCACCACACTATATAGCCAATCTTTAAGAAGGATATACAAACTGTGTCGCTCTAAATAAGATCTTAACATGTATTTAACAAAGTTTTTCAGTTTGCCCTTCTAACAACATCAATAATCGCGTTATAAGGCGACCTGCCAGAATGTTTTTCTCCCACAGTTCATCATTGCCGAATTCGTCCAACCAACCCTTAATTTTTTACCTATCCAACCGGGGTAGGGTAGTCTTCAAACTATTATTCTAAGCAACGATCACATCCTGCGACAAAAATTTATTGAGGAAGGTCACCGATTAGGTCGTCAGCAACACCTACACCCCTTTGAGGTTACCTCCAGCGTCTCGACCAAGGTGCAAACAGTGAAAGAGTGCAAGCTAAACTCCAGCTCATCTAGCAAAATCAACAAAAGTGGAATAAGTTATAGTGGCGTTGCCAGGCAGATGAAGCACAAGGTACCATCGAGCAATGAATTGGCACCGAAGTACGTATCTGAACTCTTCTACCGCCATTCCAATTTATCTTTTTTTATTAAGAACGAGAGCTTCAAAAAAAATACCCCACAGCCCGACGTACTCCTCTATGTGGCGAAACTATAACGGGTGTTTTTCTTGAAACCAGCACAGGTAAGCAGGCATATTATTCAAATCAAAGTAGAAAAAGCAAATACCCTCCATATCCATCACATGATTAGCAAGTAAGATATTAAACATACCATGAAAGTGATATACGATTTATTTTCACACCTTGGGAAACACGCCCTTCGGAACCTTGTTCTTATACAAAGCCGTCGCCTCTTCAAACTTACTCTTTTTATAGTCAGTGGCTGCAATAAATTTATTATATTTCCAGTGGTCTCTGTCTTCGATCCGCTCACACTTATAAACTCAATATTTATTGCGCGTAACCATTAATAGAGCGTCTTCTTTTACAGGTAAAGGATTACAAGTTAATCAGTAAATGTACTTAATTTTATATAGAAAGAGTTGATGGCCTGGCACAGGAATTAGAAGAAGGAGTACTTCCTCATAGTGCAAATGATATTAGCCATCCAGATACGTTCTAATCAATTACGACCGATTTCGAAACGGATTCTCTACGTGACGGCCCTATCCAGAACTAAAAACCGGATAGGTTACTCGGCTAAATTATTAGTAAGCCCAATTTTTGTATTAGCAATGAAGTATAGATATGAATCATTATCTTTACGGAAATGTCTAGCCAAATTTCTGGCTTCTTTTGCCGCCGAGGCCTTGAGAGCCTCATTTTATAAACGTCTCCACCTTTTTATAATTTATTGTAAATAGTTACATCGACGTCCGGTTAACTTTTATAGATAATAGTTGTATCTAACAAAATAGGTAGGTTAGAAACCTATTCAATCTAACTACCTCTTATACCTAAAATAACTTAACATAATAATAAAATATTGGCAAAATATTCCTAATTTATTCTTGAAGATAAACCGGAAAAGGCTATGCTAAAAACTAATTTTTAAACTAAGGCTTAAACTCTTTAATTTTTTTATCAGCCCATAACTTCCTCTCTTCCAAATCCAATACCGTCACCCTCTTTTTGATTTAATTACCTATGCCATGGCAACGGGTCAAGATTTACATGTCTAAAAAAGCTAACTAGAAGTAATTTTGGATATTATCATTATAAGAATGATTTCCCTCTATTTTCTACAATCTTAACCCTACTCTCCCCCCTGATCCGTCATTCTAACGAAGACTGGGGTCCATTGCCAGAGAGCAAGGACCTAGATTAGGGCTTTCGTCGGAATGGTAGAAAAGAAAGCTCGCTCTGAAACTAGCCTTAGAGGCTAAAAACTATCATTACCCTAAACTTCTTTCTTGAACAACCTTTAAAATTTAAATACCTACGCCCTGCTAACAAAGTTAAAATAATTGATAAAACAATAAAATAAAACTC
>LQAA01000119.1 GCA_001577715.1 Candidatus Adiutrix intracellularis
GTAGCTCCTTCCTTCGCCCAGATCACTTATAATTTTTAGGCGCATCCTCCCGCTTTCCGAACACCAAAAATCGATGTTAGAGGCCACCAACAAAATTGACAGCACCAACCATCCAACGGAAAATATAATACCCAACCGACTAGATTCTCATAAATTTTATTATGGACCTCCACACTAGCCTGGGCTATTTCCGTATTTCCAGATATCAATATAATGCTGGAAACGATCAAACTTCACTGCACTACTAAAGCGACTGATATTCTGTACCACCTTTATTTTAAGGAGAAAACTAACCTCTATTTCGAACAAGACACTCTCTTTAAAAATATACTTAAACATTGTATCCATCCAATTAATAAAATCACCATCATCGACTACTACAATAAAGAAAACATCTGTTCCGACAACCACTTTCTAGTCTACACCATGTTATCGACTGCACGAGCAGCATTTACGTCACCTAGAGCAAGGAAAAGCAAAGCATGGTCTAGCCATGGACAATAGTGTGCTGAACTACGCCATCTAAGCCAACTTAGGTTTTATCACCCTTCACCTCAGCGGCGGCAGCCATGAGACCGTAGTTACCTACCAGATTCCGTCTGAAAAAAATGGACAACACTCTTAAAAATATTTTTACTTACATCCACGAAGAAAACTACTTCCCAGCCTGAAAATGATAGGATGACGGCCCCTTTCTCTTAATTTCGGCCACGACACCAGAGACCGACCATATGGGAAAAATAAATCCCCACCGGCGGCCTTGTCTCAAGTTAAAAAATGCTTATTATATGTACATGAAGGAAGGGAAGAAGAACGCCATGCGAGTTGACGATTTTAAAAACGCCGTCCGTCTAGCTAGCCAGGAACTAACCGCCAAAGATCCGGACCAAGTCGCCAAGGCCAGTGGCGCCCAACGAGTGTTAGTTCCGGCCAGCTTTCAACTAAATTTTTTCGGACGCCCCGTCACCGTTTCAACCCCAGATATGACCGTGACCTGGCGAGATCAAAAACCAGGTGAAGAATTCAACCTCACCGACGCTGTTCTTATCCTACACTATTTAAACGGTGCCACGGGTGATCGCCCCACCGGCGAAATGGTAGCCTACCGCCAAATTCCGGGGGGTGAATTCTACGCCCAGGCCTTCCATAGCCGGGCCGAAATTCCCCTAGCCAAAACTTTCGGCCAGACCAAAGGGCTCCTAACCCGGACTATTCAGGCTCTAAACGGCGAACCAACTCCCGGCTTCGGGGACGAAGCCGGCCGCTTCCGGGTACTGCCGAACCTTGACCTTCTAGTTATAATTTACCTGGCCGACGAAGAATTTGAAAGCACCGGGCAGGTTCTCTTCGACAAGGTTATCGGCTCTTACCTCTCTAACGAGGATATATCCTGGCTGGGCTCGGCTCTAATTTACCGATTGATGAGCGCGACCCGTAACCTGCCAACCAGCTCCTAACCCAAAGAAGCCAGAGCCAAACCCTTGATCTAAAGAAAGAAATAAAATGAAAATAGCAATTTCCGGTAAAGGCGGAGTAGGCAAGACCACTTTTTCCGCTACCCTAGCCCATTTATTCAAAGAAAGTGGTAAAAAAGTTCTGGCTATAGACGCCGACCCGGATGCCAATCTAGCTGCAACTTTAGGTTACCCCGATCTACTGGCTTTAACCCCCATTTCCGAAATGAAAGAACTAGTAGCCGAGCGAACCGGTTCCCAGCCTGGTACCTATGGTTCCATGTTCACTATCAACCCCAAAGTAGACGATCTACCAGACACCCTAGCCCGAGAAATAGACGGGATAAAATTTATGACTCTGGGCGGGGTTAAAAAAGGGGGTGGCGGCTGCATCTGCCCGGAAAGCACCATGCTCAAAAATATTATCATGCACCTAGTTTTAGCCCGGGACGAAGTAGTCATTATGGATATGGAAGCAGGCCTAGAACATCTAGGCCGGGCGACGGCCAGCGGAGTAGATCATCTAATTACAGTGGTAGAACCAGGCCAGCGATCTATAGAAACAGCTCGCACGATTCGTAAACTGGCTAATGATTTATATATTAAGCGGGTCTCCGTAGTGGGCAACAAAATTAGAAACCAGGGCGACCGGGAATTCATCACTAAGGAACTAGCTAACCTGGAGATTCTAGGCTTCATTCCCTTTGCTGATTCTATTATCGAAGCTGACCGTCAGGCGATCAGCGTTTATAAAAATTCACCTGAAGTTGCTGCGGCCGGCCGGGAAATTTTCACCAAAATTATCGCCAGCCAGCCTTAAAAATACCATTAGTCTTAGAAAAGTGAAGTCCTCAATGCTTACGTCCCGCTTCCATTTTTCAGCCTAATCCAAAGGGGCCACCGCTTCAAACAGTTATTCTTATTTTAGCATATTTTATATTAAATCTATCAGAAAATACTTAATTTTATATTTGATTCTATCAAAACATATTCATACGGTATTTGGATAAATATAGGTTCTTGCTTCGAGAAAAGGCTGAAGAAGCGTCGGACAGATATTTTGGTCGAATACTCACTAATCCATATCTAACGTATGCTTGGCAGTATTTTCTTTTTTTATACAGCGTCCTTCTTTTTTGGTCCACCAACGCTCTCTTCAAAAACTACACGATCGTTCCAATTTGTAAATTCTTTTTCAAAACTTATATTTTCCTTCGAATAACTGTATCCGCTAAATGCCGGATGAAATTTAAACTAACTGTTTTAAATCAGTATTTTTTAGTATTCTTTTTGACTTACGTCTAATATATATCCCGAAAATTTTTAAACAATTTAGTAACATATTTTTAATTGCTTTAGATTAATTTGAGTATTTTAATTCTTATAAAATAGATTATCGGAATTGCTCTACCAAAAATCATTCCGACGAAAGTATAAATATTTTCACAGATTTTTAGGTACCGCTATTGTCACATCGAGCTAAAATATAACCCTACCTCTAGCCCCAGAAATTATATCTCACAAGACAGGTATAAAAAACAAACTCGCGAACAAAAAGTCACCTCATGCTGACTGGGTAAAAAAACTTCAAAAGTTAAAAAGCTATGCCCTATTTTTATGTGTTGACCTTCCTAGCCACCAGCCGTTCTGCGAAAAAAATGTCGCCTGAATTAATTTTTATCTTTACCTATAACTCTTCCAGCAATAAGACTTTATAAAAGTATCTTCTGGAGTTAAACTGGACGGCTTATCTTTATACAAGCCCATTTAAGATAAAGCTCGGAAAAAATATCGATATAAAAGGCTGGAATGAATTCCAATTAGTAATGATAAATTTTCTTTAAAATTTAACTGAATTAATCTTAAAACAATAGACCCCACTGACAAAGTAAAGTCTTCGATTTATAGCTTCATTACCGACCTTAACCCTTCAAAAGATAATATTGAGAGCTTACTTGAATGCGCCAGAAGTCGGTAGAAAATAAAAAATGAAACCTTCAATATTTTAAAAAATAACGGCTATACTCTAAAACATAATTTTGGACACGGGGAGGAACTATCGCTGCACTTCTGGTAGTATTTAATTTGCTGGTCTTCACTATACACAACGTTTACCGGTTAACCAAGATACTATAGATAGAAAGCACAAAACAGCTTCAATATCAAAATTTATCTCTTTATTTATCCCTAGTCTATCAACATATATCACGTTTTAACTTCCTAGAATACACTCCTTAGAACTATCATATTCAGATGTCTTCAGTTTTCATTCTTATCATAATAACTCTAAAATAAGGATTGCTGCTACCCAAAGAGGTTCGCTTGCTTTACCGGATGAGATAATTTATAATTAAACTAATAAATAAAGGAACTACCCTATGAGCCAGAAACCTAAAATCAACCCAAGTAAAAGCAGCAGCTATAAATCAGACCAATTGACTATTACCACTCTAGGTCCGGCTAAAATTACCTCGCCCCTACTAACTTTAAACATAACTAATCCCACCGAATCGGCCGACTGGAATTCCTTCACTAATGATAATTGCCGGGTGCTAGTGGATATAAGCACTGAGACTATTAAAACCGTGTCTAAAGGGCAAATACCTAACAGCTTCGAAGAGGCCGGAGCCCGGCGGTACATCTACTTCGACCCGTCTAAAGTCCGAGCAGCTATTCTGACCGCCGGCGGCCTGTGCCCCGGCCTAAACAATGTCATCCGTGCTCTAGTTATGACCCTCCATTATCGCTATGGAGTCCGCAATATTATGGGAGTTAAATACGGTTTCCAAGGCCTTAGCCCTGATTTTGGACACTCCATGCTCCCTCTAAACGCCAACAATGTCTCCCATATTCACGAATTCGGCGGTAGCATTCTGGGCTCTTCCCGCGGAGGTCAGCCAACCGAGGAAATGGTGGATTCCCTAGAGCGACTCAACATTAACCTCCTATTCTGCATTGGCGGTGACGGCACTTTAAAAGGCGCCCACGCCATATCTCTAGAAGCTTTGAACCGGGGTCTTAAACTAGCGGTGGTGGGTATACCCAAAACCATCGACAACGACATCAGCATGGTTTCCCGATCTTTCGGCTTTGAAACCTCAGTGGCTATTGCCGCTGAAGTCATCCGCAGTGCTCACACCGAGGCTATCGGAGCCCCCCACGGGGTAGGACTGGTCAAACTCATGGGTCGTGATTCCGGCTTTATCGCCGCCTCCTCCGCCCTGGCCCAAAGCGACGCAAACTTTGTACTTATCCCCGAAATAGACTTTAACCTTAAAGGCCCGAATGGTCTCTTGCTACACCTGGAAAAACGTCTCGATCTCCGAGGACACGCCGTCATAGTCGTCGCAGAAGGCGCTGGCCAAAAATTTTTCACCAGCACTACCCAAAGCCACGACGCCTCCGGCAACCTTCTACACAAAGATATCGGCATTTTTCTGGCCACCTCAATCCAGGAATATTTTGAAACCAGAAAAAAAGAACTTAATCTTAAATACATCGACCCGAGCTATATCATCCGCAGCGCTCCAGCCAATGCTAGCGACCGAGTCTACTGTAGCTTTCTAGGTCAAAAAGCAGTCCATGCAGCTATGGCCGGTAAGACCGACCTTCTGATCGGCATGTGGAACAATCACTTCGTCCATGTACCCATAGCCCTGACCGTACAACAACGAAAAAAAATAGACCCTAACGGGGTTCTCTGGAACAGCGTTCTAGAAGATACAGGCCAACCCAATCTAGCTACAATAATCGATTGAAAACCTAAAATATACCTGAGCTAAACGACGCGATCTTTAAATACTAAACAATGCGGCAACTGTTATTTCGAACGGGACGAAGTGCGCTTAGGCAGACTAAGAACGAGGCAGCGGGCAAGTTTCTGAAGCTTATACCTTTATCTGACGCCAGAAGAGGCACCATGGGATATCTGCACAAACTTTGAAGGTTACGGCCTCTTTCACTGCATTACCTGAACCCACCCGATCATGCTACTCATCTACTGCCTCTAGCCCTTTCTACCCGGCCTACTACCGATGAAATTACCTTTCTGGAGACCAGAAGCAACCTACCCAGAGCTGGACCTAAACTTAAGGTAAAGTTTCTAACCCCCAACCTCTACTCAGCCTGTAACTACCCTTTTACCGCTCGCCGGGATATATCTGCATTAACTACCTGCCCAGCCAACCCCAGTTCAAAAAACTTCGGGTATCCCTGATCTACCGGAGGGCGGTATTCCGTTCTATCAAACTGCTAAAATATCAGGGGTATCTAACCCAAATTCGGGTACCAATCTGCCTAGTTGCCACTACTCTTTTCCCACCCCCCCCCTAAATCTAATCATCCTCATACCTATTTCGCCTAAATATCTAACCAACCGGGACTTTAACCAATCTCTAGTTCTGACCCAAGCTATCTACCACCCCTACCAAACTTCATTAGTCCAGACTAGGACGCTAATTAAGAAAGAAACACAGTAGCAAGGCGAAGAATTCCAAACTTCCCAGCTGTCTACATTAAGGTTATATAAAAGGGTAGGCAAAAAGACCGGCAAGTAGAAGATAACAATCCCGCCGCCAAAAAAGCTAGTTTCCTCAACGACTTTCTAAAGGGAACAAAAATCCGTCGGATCAATTTTACTATCGACTTTTTGACTACCCGAGTCAGGGTCAAAACCTGATCCAACAAAAGTCGACCGACCGACAACCCGAGACAAACATCCATAAAATCTGGGAACAAATAGTTTTTCATCACCTCATCGCGCGAAGAATACCCAGACCAGCCGTCTCAATCAGGATATAAAAATACAGAGCATAAAAACTAACCAGAACCCTGGCTGGTCCCGAGCTAGCAACTGACACTTCTACCCCCTCAGAAATTCAATGCAACCAAGCGACCTAGAAGATTTAAAAACTGCTTAGCTCGGTAATCGTAAATTCTATCCATCATAGTCAAAAACACTCCAACCCAGGGTAGCTTATCAATATTGAAGCGAATCAAAAACTGAACTTTAAGACCATAGGTCCAGTCATAAATACCGGCCTCTACCCCCAAATAGGCCCAGAAGCTCATCACCCGATTGTACTAAATAGGAATAATTAGAAAATTTATCGCACAATGGAAACCCACCTTTAGACTCCATTCGATCAAATTCAACGACACCTACTCTGGGTTCCAATAAAGGACCAACCCCCCCCAGGCCTCCGACTCAACATAGTTAAGCTTTACGGCTGTAAGCCTTTCCTCTTCATTCAAATCTACAAAAATTAATTAACCCCACAAGCACAGACTTTCTTCATCCAAATCGTAGGGAACGAACCAGTAATCGAAACCGCTATTTTTAAGTTCCGAGGGTAGAGGCTAACCGGTCGAAAAAATTAGCACCACCTCTAACCTCCGATTGACCAAACTTTTCTTACTTGGCCAGCCTGAAAATCTTCACCGGCCAATTTATACATAACTAAACGCACCCCCTCCCCCAAGCGGAGCGAATGACATGCAATACCAATAAATAATTTAACCTTCAACATAATTTTACCTTATATTTTCCTCAATATTTTTTCTTGTTTATAACATAACAGTCCGCTACTACAAGAAGCTAGTCTTCTGACTCCGTTGCCTTGCCTTAATCCTTCAAATGTGATATAAAAAATTGAACTTATAAAAATAACGAGGCCGAAACCATGATCAACATTCCCAACAAAAATTTCTAAACCCCACTATACCTTCGGCTTTAGCCGGCCTAGAATGGGTCTGGGTTCTAATTAGCCCCTAACTAAAATACACGATTTTAACTTTATTCTAAAGATAGAAAAAAGATAAAAAAAAAGACTCAGGAATCCAACGTCGGATGGTACCCATTTTTGAAAGCCGTCCAAACGCCGAGACTTTTAAGAGGTAGCTGTGCCAAGGCTTAAAGCGCCCTATATAAAAGAAACTATACTTTTAAACGCACAACAACAAAATAACCTAAAAATTATGCTGCTGGACGTGACCGAAGCCATCGTAGTCTATCTAAAAACTAAGGTAAAGAAATAACGATTTACTGAGACAATGAAAAAGACTCTCAGGTTTATTTCTTTAACTCCCCTGGCGAAAATACCTATGCTAATTCTGGGGCTAGAAAGCTCTTGCGACGAAACAGCGGCTGCCCTATATGAAGACGGGGTGGTTCTATCTAGCGTGGTGCGCAGTCAGGTGGATCTGCATCACCGTTACGGCGGGGTAGTGCCGGAAATAGCCAGTCGAGCCCACTTGGAAGCCATTGATGAAGTCACCCGCCAAGCTCTAGCCGAAGCCGACCGCTCGCCAGCTAATTTAACTGGCTTAGCTGTAACCCAGGGACCAGGGCTAGTGGGCGCTCTGCTGGTGGCCCTGAACTTCGCCAAGGCTTTAAGTTTTGCACTTAACCAACCCCTCACCGGAGTCAATCACGTCAAAGCCCACGCTCTGGCCCCCTTTATGCACCACCCGAGCGGGGAAAAAATTACCCCCCCGAACTTTCCTTTGGCCGTACTGGTAGCTTCCGGCGGGCACAGCCATTTATATAAAATGGATGACTACCTGACTTTCAACCTGCTGGGCCGCACCCGAGACGACGCCGCCGGCGAAGCCTTCGACAAGACAGCTAAACTTCTGGGGCTCGGTTATCCCGGAGGGCTATCTATCGAACATCTAGCCAAGGAGGGCGACCCGAAAGCCTACGCCCTGCCCCGTCCACTTCTCCACACCGGCCTGGACTTCTCTTTCAGTGGTCTCAAAACCCAGGTGCGTAACATCTATCAGCAAGAAAATCTGACCGCCCGCCCGGCAAACGATCAGGCTCTAAAAAATCTGGCCGCCTCTTTTCAAGCGGCGGTGATGGAAACTCTAGTGCATAAGCTCAAAGGCGCAGTAAAACTAATTCGGGCCGAAGGGGCTGTCCTAGCCGGCGGGGTGGCAGCTAACGAAACGCTGAGAACGGCAGCCGGAGAAATGATGGCCGAAATATCCCGACCTCTTTATGTACCGCCATTGGAATGGTGCGTCGACAACGCAGCTATGATTGCCCATCTAGGTGCCCGCCAGCTAGCTGCCGGACATTCTCTACTCGAACTTTCCGCCGAAGCCTACCCCCGCTGGCCAGTAACCTGAAATGGATAACCCAAAAATTCGCGATGTTCTAAAAGAGCTGGGTCTGAGCCCGGCCCGGAGCCGGGGACAAAATTTTTTAAAAGATGACTGGCTAATCCAATGTCTAATTAAAAAAATCGGCCATGCGGCCGGTTCCCTGACAACTAATTTTCTGGAAATAGGTCCCGGTCTAGGAGCTCTAACCCGCCCCCTTTTAGTCGCCGGCGCCAAAATAATAGCCGTGGAGTTAGATCGGGGCCTGGCTAAAAATTTAAACCGCTTAATATATGAATATCCCGGGCAACTAACGATTCTAAATCGCAATATCCTCACCGTTGACCCAGCGGAACTTAATATTACCCAGGTGAGGCTTGAATCCGAAACCCCCTTTTTCCTATTTGGTAACCTCCCCTATAACATCTCCAGCCCGTCACTGTTCTGGTTTCTCCGGCATCGCCGCTACTTTTCAGGAGCCGTCTTCATGCTACAACAAGAGCTAGCCCACCGCCTTTCCGCGCCCCCGGGCAACCGGAATTACGGCCGCCTGACCGTAGCTCTAAGCCTGTGGAGCCGGGTTAACCAGGTTATGACCGTACCGCCCTCGGCTTTTTACCCTCAACCCAAAGTAAAAAGCGTAGTGGTCAGACTAACCCCAACACCACCGACCGAAGAACCCCCCATCACAATTGAAGCTCTAGGGCGCTTCACCCTGGTCGCCTTCGGTGCCCGTCGCCAGACCATCCTTAATAACCTGGCCCGAACCTACAGCCGCAAACGGGCCACCCAAGCTTTAGCTGAACTCAACCTTAACCCAGCCGCTCGAGCCGAAACCCTACCACCAACCACCCTGGTCGCTTTAGCCCTGACACTCTCAAATTTTTCTAATCCCTAAACTTAACGAAGAAAAACACCTTAAATCTAAACTTCCAGTAGATTTTTATCTTAACAATAGGTAACACCTCGATATAAAATAGTAGTAATCGATTGTGAGGACTATACTTAATCTAACTAAGTCTATTTCTGGCCCCTCTATTCACTTCAGCTAACAAAGGCCCCACACCTTGGACCCTCTAGCTAACACTCATCCACTCCACACCGACTTCAATAGGTGCATCGTTTGATTTAATTAACAATTCAACCGCTCCACCAACTAAGCCCACCGGAACATTTCTAACCTTTAGCGCGAGCAAAGTTAATAAATAAACAGCTTATGAGCAAACACATACAACTTAATAACTTTTGCGAGAGCGTTATTCCATGCTAAAACACAAAAAAATATTTTCTTAAAACCCTCGACCTAATAGAAAAAATTTCAATCCCTGCAACCTGGCTCAACAAACCCAGCAATGTGAGTGCTGCATACAAGTATATTGGAAGATTATTTTTATTGAACCGCGTAAGCGATGCCTTACCCCTAAAAAGACCCTAAAATAGTTTGCCACTTACAAAGCCATTCTCAAAACTACTACCTCTCTAAACCAATTTAAAACATTAATACCCTAACCAAATCAAGATTACTTTTTAAAGAGGAATCCATAACCTATAAAGTCCTATTCTTACCTTACCTGATCATAACCTAAAATACCCTAAAAATATTTACGAAGCTTTTTCAAAGGATGAACATTTTTAACTAACACCGTCGTCGTTCCCGCCTACCGAAATTCCCCCAAGGAAATCCTCTCTTCTTACAAGAATTTTCTAACCGACATTAATATACCTCACACTTTGTATACATAATTATGGTATAGAAGAAAACTATCCAAATATTATATTTATGAGCAATACCTATGATAGGGTGCTTGAACCTCCTTTTTACAACCCTCATATGTAAAAAATTAAAAATCCTGATCTATATTCCTTATTTTGAGGTAATGTAAGGCGATTTGGGAAAAAATGAACCAAATAAATATACCCTACCCATCCATTCTCTGGCTAATAAAATAATTGTTCAAAGTAAACTGGTGGCCGAAGCTTACACACACCATTACCCTAATCCCCAAGGGCGCTATCTGATTCCCCCCCCTCCCAAATCTATGGCTCCAAAAAAACTACTCCGAACGGTTACTAACCCCAATACGGATTGAATGAAAAAATTCAGACTATTCTCCTTATCAAAAATTAATCTAATATCTATATGAATCCAGGGATTTCTCCAATTATTCTATTCAACAAAGAAAAAATTAAATATAGCCGCCTTCTTCTCCACCGTCTTTATCAGTTTAGATGGTTCTTTGAGCAACATACATCCAGCTACAGCGAAAAACTAATTATACAGCCCGGTGATTTAACAGATTCGGCTATTATAACTTAGCTGGCCTAAAGAGATGATCCGCAAAGGACTACCCACCAGGAAGCTTATAGAAAACTATTACCAGTACTAGATAGAACTACAGAGAATTGATGCACAAAGCCATTATTGATAAATTTTTAGCTAACTAGTAAACCGGTGTGATAGACCGGGGGTGGGAAATACCAATCGTACTCAAAGAGGATCTGGAACTAATCACCCAGACCGATACCCTACCCTAGGGTAAATCGAAAAAGAGTATACTTTTTATCACCGACACGACCAGACTAATCAGCTCCACCCTAGTAGCAACCCTGTCAACCACCAATAAAAAACTAACTCTAGGCCTTAAAGTTACAGCCGGCAACTAAAATAGGACCAAGACGAAGCACCCTTTATTCGACTATGGACCGGAAATAATTTTACAAAATATCTGCGATCTGCTGACCATTGAGGACCAGACAGATTACATTTTTCACTGTGCAGCGGTAACAGAATCATCTAAAATAGTCATCGACCCAGCGAAAATTATCGAAACTTCGATTTTGGGTACAAAAAATATATTGGCTTTGGCTAGGGTGAAACAAATCAAAAACGTAATATATCTATCGTAGATGGAGGTCTATAGGTAAATTAAAAGGAAAGTTACGGAAGACAACTGGAGCCACCTAAATTTATCCAATCTACGCAATAGCTATCCCGAAAGTAACCGAACAACTAAAAATTTATCCCTTACCCCCGTCACGCAGCACAAAGTCCCAATTAAAATTGCCCGTTTAGCCTTGACTTTCGAGGTCAGTGCGTCTAAAAACGATTCAAGAATTTTTGCGTAATTTACAAGAAACGTGATAGTCGGCGATAATATCATTTTATATATTACCGAAAAATCACTAACTAATTGCTACTACACCACTAACACGGTTTTAGAGTTATTGGTGATTTTACTGGATGGCGCAAACGGCCAAACCTACAATATTACTAATCTACATACCGTCGTAGCTATATGTGAAATAGCGAAACCAGTGGCCAACGAAATTTGTGATTCCAAAATCAAAAATATCGTTGAGATACCAGTGAATGTGCCTAAACATAATCAAGTGCCAAAGGCGGGCTTTTACTCTAAATGCCAACAAGCTAACCACCTTAGGCTGGAGGCTAAAGTACGAACTAGCGAAAATATACCGTCGAATGATCCTCGATTGACAGACCAAAGAATAATTTTAATAAATACTAGCCTTATCTTCATGGGTAAAGCAAACCAACAGACAAATCCCAACATTAAACACAACCAGTTTCTGAGTTTTCACGAAAAACCAGTTGTTTTATTCACCCTAAATTATTTTGGGGTCTATACGGAGATCGACAATATCATAACCGTCTGCCTGGCCAATTAGGTTAATCAGCTTACCCCAAATTTTCACAAGTAAAAATGCAATAAAAATTTATATCCCGATAATAAAATAATATTATTATAACAAAAACGTAACCGTATAAATATTATTTTCTACTTAACATACTAACATTAATCAGCTATTATACATCTATATTTATAGATATCGGTCTGAATCGTAATTCTTCCCCGGCAGTTCTTATGCGCTAAACTTACCGAAACAACAAAAAGGTCAAGGAAAAAACCCTAGCTAACTTCTCTTGTCTTGATTCGAAAACTATTGACTTTATCAAAAAAGCGGCTCAAAGGTGAATCTTTTGTCTCCGCCAGAGAAACCTTCTAAATCATCGACTATAAATAACACAATCATGTTCTGGCGTTATGATGGCCATAAAAAGACTTAACCTAACCTCTGTTATCCCCTCACATCCATCCAGAGATTGGAGTCTAGTTCTCACTATAGTGATCTCGCATCTCTGTGTCCTAAAAGCAAAATTACCACTGCGTCTAACTGACGACAAACAACCTTACCTACCGAATTAAATATCGTCGATATTGACGAAAATTAGTTTCACGCGACTATGGACTAGCTAATAGACAAGCAGGAAGTTATTGAAGCCAGACTAACTAAACGTTACCTTTATAATGAGGATACCGTATTTTACAACCTGTTATCAAGCTATGTCGAAGGTACACAATACCCTTTGGGATGCTTCGGATATTAACGTAATAAAAAAATAGGCAAGCACTAAATAAACTATCGTCTGCTAACCGATAGAGACGGGTACCTATAACTAGTCGATCCTTAAAATATTTTAAACTATGTATTAACTCAAACACTATGGTTTCTATTAACGTAAACCGCGGTTAAAAGTCTAAAAATCACTAGCTATAAATAAAGGTTTGCCTCTCGCATCCATTTCATGAAGTTAAAAACAGGAATGGCCATGAGGGCATTGATCTCATCTCCCAAAATTCCTTTCAATAAAATTCGAAATATTTGAAGATCTGATTTAAAATATCCAATAATTAGTTCTCTTGTATTAAGTTGTTTGTTGTATTTTCTGTTTTTTTGTTTTTTAGAATTGCTAACTTTTTGATCTTGATTCTCTAGTATTAATATCTGGATCCCTTCAACTATTTTACAACCTTGATAACCTCGGTCACAAATTTCTAATTCTAGTTTATAGCTCAATTTTCTAACACCTTGTTGGACCGTATCGTCAAACTTGTTACCGTGGTAGAGGATTCAGTTAAATTTTTTGGTAGCTACAATCATGCCGCGAGCCTTCGTCACTGTTATCGAGACTTTCGAATCAAACTCATAATTTCTTGTGCTTTTTACCTTTGGCTATGCAGAATATTTTCGACTTATATAAACTGTAATTTTTATTTTGTCTTTTTACTGTCAAATCAAAATACGCTTAAAAAGCTTGAATTATTCTTACTAAATTCCTAAATTAGCCGCTGCTTTTCCCCACTTAATTCCACGAAATAAGAGCAAGACAATAGTCTTAAAGCGGCTCTTAACTTTCTTTCTTTGTTCTTTTTTGGGATTCTTACGAAAATTAATCATTCCGATGATTTTCTTTATCTCTTTTTTATAGCTACAGCGTAAAGAAAGATCTATAACTAATATTATCTTCCACAGGCGAATTATCACTTTTATTTGCAACTTAGAATTAGTTAAAAAAACAATGTTTTTTCTTGACCGATAGTATTAAAGAAGACTTCTTTCTCAAGCGTTTTTTCTTTATACAATAAATAGAAACCTTGAAAATTTTCTTCCCCCTTTCAACCCCAAATCGTTAACGAAAATAAGTTAAATTAGATGCCGCACAAAGCACAACCCATTGAAAGATTATCTCTCCACAAAAATATTGAAAGTAGATATTGCATACCCATTCTTGAATAACCTAATCATCGCTCAAATCTTCAAGCTATTTTATAATCAACACCTCGCACATTAAACAAATACTTTTAATTGAACGTCCCTAGTTAAAACAGTACTCTTTAAGCTCTTACTTTAATAAATTTCATAATATTTCCATCTATTTACTAGTAATTATCTCAAGGATTATTTTACTCCAGTAAATCCCCCTTTAACAAAACGCCTTGCCCCAATTATGGTGATAGTGCCCCTATACACTCCTCGAAGAAAGAAACATTTCAACCGAAGGTTAAGACAATTCTGGACTATATAATAAAAATTACACTATAATTAATACAATTAATTAAAAATTAAATAATCAATATATTTTTAAGGAGCAACTATCTATCAATACCTGACCAAATAATACTTCTGATTCAGTCACATTTATCACGATGATTGAAAAAGTCAGGACTAAAACTAGGTTGAGTAAAATAACAACCGTAGGTAACCTAGGGATGTTAGGAACTAAAAATATAACCCTTCTACGAACTACAGGAAATATAAACTTAATAACCGCCTTGAAACCTAATCTATGCAGGGGTTACTTAATAACCGTAAAACACATTCAAGTCTTTTAGAGCTATAGGTCTAACTGTCGGGTAAAAAATAAATTACAAAAAAGTTAAAATATATTTTATTCTTGAAATTGATAAAATATCACTTTGCTTCTACCGCCACAACTTAGTATAGAGGAAGAGTCAATACTGAATAGAATCTATGTAATTAAAACATCAATTAATAAAGATGAAATGAGTCCGAAAGAGTGCATCTGCACTTACAAAAACTTCTCTCAGATAGAATAAACTTTTAGAACAAAGAAGAACGTTAACATAAAAATATGGTCTATATATCACTAACTGGAACAAAGAGTCAGGGCCTGTATCTTTTTGTGTGTGCTGGCTTATTATATCAAGCGGCATATGCGAGAATCTTGGCGGAAACTGACCTTTGCCTATGAGGAAATAGAACCCAACGAATACCGGACTCCAATTAGCCCAACTGAAAAAATTAAAGAGTGTCCGTCTAAAAGCCTCAAACAGGAAGAATTCAAACGATCTTTCTGTTAGAGTTTTAATAGCCTATTCCTCAGCCTAACCAGTATTCATTTAAATACCTGTTAAGTGACCGGGGATGTTCAGAATTAAGCCACTAAAAGTGCTACCTTCATTCAGATGGATTTGTTCACTCCGCTGCAACAAAAAACCTTCACCTTACTCCAATCTATAAATTATATCTCATAAGTAAATATTATCTTTTTAAATAACAGCTTAAAATAACTACCCTCTAATCTTAATCAATCGTAGAACTTTAGATTATTATGGCTGAGGACTTGTAGATCGCGAACGGACCGCTTAGGCTCTAGTTTGGCTTAACCTCAACTTAACTGCCTTAATCCTTTTGGCCTTGACACTCTCCATTTTCTAAGACCACCAACCTAATAAAAAAGAATGATTTTAATGAATCCCATATTTCGCTCTTTAATTAAATCAGACGTAGTTTGGTTCAGCCCTTCAGCTTTTTTATCGTAGGGTTGTCGGTTAAAATGGTTATCTACTAGGTGGTCACACTATTAAGACGCTTCAAACATTCTGATGGAGGTAGACCTTCATAAATAAAAATTCCATTAATTTTTTTTAGATTAACCAAATAGACTAATCAAATGACAATCGCTAAGGTGAGTAGCTTTCCACTGAACGGCGATTTATCCGAAAAGATCTACTATTCAGCAGGTCAGCCTCCAAAGCGTAGATCACTTTAAGTTAGCTAACGCTCATCGTCTAAGGAATTAATTTTTCCTCGATGATTTCGATGTAAATTTGATAGTTGATCTTAACGATGTCACATCTTAGATCCCAGCCTAACTGGCGATTTTCGGTTTTTTTTAGACGCTATATTCCTTTTATGAGATAGATTCTGAATTCCAGGAAAATCCACGCGGCAAACTCAAAGGCTCTATCGATATAAACGAAAATGCTACCATAATGTCCACTTTTTAAAATAAAACCATTAGCCCTGGCCGCCCCGATTTAACGCTGGGGGGAGAGCACAAAATAAATGTAGCCAGCTTCCATTTTGAACTCCTCGAATTCGAGGAATTCAAAAACTAAACCTTAGGGTTCAATCAAATCAAGCAAATAATAGAGATCTTAGCCGGAGACTTGTAGATCGTCTTCGTGGGTTAACCCGTAAAAACGAATATCTTAGTAAGCCGCTTTTTAGGCTAAACCCGGACCGACTATATAATAATACTGCCAATCGTCATCAAAGGAGGAAACTATATAATTAAAAAATAGAATGGGTTAGCGGGCTATTTAACAGTCAAAAATATTTTGAGACGCGAAAACTCTCATTTATAGATTAGTGCTTCAGTACCGCACTGAAACAAAAGAACCGGATTTAGCTAAACGCACTAAAGCCCGGCTGGCCGCTTCTCCGCCCATTTTTTTCTCAATGAAAGGGAAAGCCCGAGTGATAAACCTATCTTTAACTTCTAAGCTGACCCAGTCGGCCCCACAATACTGGCTGGTCTGGTTATCTGTCATCCAGTTACCAAGATTGTCGCACTTAGCGTCAGCACTGTAAGCCAACTCCAATTCTCCAGCATAGACTAATTCGCCAGCTTTAACCGTTACGGTCGCCAACATAGCCTGACCATTCTTTACACCTTCAGTTCTAAGATTGCAGATAGTCACAGGCTCGCCCGGGATTGAATCCATCCCAAAATTCGCCCCCAGACCGACCCCCGAACCGCTGCCACCCCAGATACCGGCCCCACCCGTGCCCCCGCTGGATTTATAACTCTTCAAAACCGAGACCTGACCCAAACTGGAAACCACCTTATCTTGCCAAGCGATGTCAAAATCAGTGGCTATAGGCCTCAGACCTTCATCACAGTCGCCGAAGACAGAATAAAGTGCGTAAGTACCAGGGGTAACCTCAACCACATCGTAGTCTTCCTGACGGTCAAAGGAACGATGACGGCTAGACTGATAAACTGTGAAGTTATATTGTTTTTTGGGATCGTCTAGCTTAACCCAGCGAGTGGCGACTAAGCTTCCACGATTCAAGACGTGAAGCAGAACTGCTCCTTGGCCGTTTTTCAAGGCAACTTCGTTAAACGTCGTCAAGGTATTAGCCGAGCCGCCCAAAATAATATT
>LQAA01000120.1 GCA_001577715.1 Candidatus Adiutrix intracellularis
CGCCGGTTGAATGCCAAACAAATGAATCCACTTCTGCCAAAGAATATGATTATTCATTCTTTCATCCGCCCGGTGATTTCAAGCAACCGGGGTCACAAGGGTCGAGTCTAGCTTCTTAACTTTCCAAGCACCGAGAAATTAGTTATTTAGGCTTACGGCCATTGGCCGCTTTTCCGGACTGTTTACCTTTTACTTATCGCTCCTGATCCTTTTATCTTTACTTCCACCCCCGCAACCGACACGGGCTTTTATTATTATGCATATAAAGCCCTAAAGCGGAGTCAAAAATAACCGGCCTCTTGTCCGACCCGACCTAATTCTTATTCTAATAGGTTTCTAGTTTGTTTTCAACCTTTTATTAATCCCTACTCAATAAAAAATAATAATATTTTATAAATAATTATTCTATATTTACTTATTTATCAATCTTTTTATCTCCGCCCTGCCAATTATCATTTCAGCTCTAGTGGGCCGGAAGAAAACCATCTCGTTAACTATATCACCAACCTTTCCTGAGAAAGTTTCTTAAAGCTCTTTTTAATTTTATGAAAAAATTTAGGCGAGGAACGGCTGGAGCTGAACATTTCTTGACTGTAATGTAGATAGAAAATTATGATGTTGCAGCTTTAGGAGAACTAAAAAAAGATTTAAAGTTACCGTGTAGTGAAATACTGAAAATGAACGAGAATACTTTAATAGGCAAAAAAATTAGATGCTACAAAAAGGGCTCAAGTTGAGGAAGTATCGATTCCTTCCTAGGATTATTATAACAATGCTGGTAAGTTACCGTTCACGTAACTAGGCTTAATATCTCCTTGCCTCCGATCAACGCCAAAAGACTAAAAAAACTAACAGGTAAAAAAGATAGCTTCTCCTCTTAAGGAAGTCATTAATAAGGTTGGTTAATCGGTAGCAGAACTATTGAGATCGGGAATAAAACCGTACTCCACCAACGTTTAAAGTAACCTGGGATCTGTTTAGACTATTAAAAAGTAGCTAGTACGTCCTAATCTTAACATCCAAAGCTAAAAGCTGACTTTAAAATGAGATATTGAAGAAACTCTCTTTAGGTACTACAAGCTTGAAAGGAATATATGAACTAAAGAATAAAAAGAGTTTATTTTTTGTTCGCCTGTCGAAGAATACTATTAAAAGCTTGAATGTACGTATCTAATCAGTTTAGAAGAAGAATTACCCGTAAAAAAGACTACGTGTGCATCTCTTGGCAAGGTTACTACAGAATCGCCATTTATTCCTGTAACCTGTACGAAACCAAGGTTACTACATAAAAAATGTCCGAAACCGACCGCTATACCCGCAAGCCGAAAGTAGAAGCAACGACGGCCCAGGCCGCCGCCTCCGAGGCTAAAAGTTAATTTCTTACCTTATTTTCTAAATAACTAACACATATTCCACATCCTACTCGCCACCATCAACAGCATCCTTAATTTTTCCAAAATCAAGATCAACAAGATGGAACTTCTGCCTATAATCTACGATATCGGCCCCTTGTATAATAATATCTGCACCATCATCTAATTCGTGGTCTTAGGTAAATACCTAGAATTCAGGTACAGTCTCACAAAAGATATCACGCCCATACTTTTTGGTGATCAGATTTACAGACGTAAGATTACCATCAACCTGGCTATCTACACCATAAAAGACACACATTGCAATTATATAAAACCACAACTAAAGCGCACCAAAAAGAACGGCGGCATTTACCTAAGCATTACGGTGGAAAATTCGAACATCCGCATAAAAAAAAGAATTTTTTAAAATTTGTTTAACCACTTTAAACGAAAAATACTCTAAAAAACCAAGATATTAATGGAACTAATCTGGGTCTATCCGTAGTCTGGATCTAATGAAGAAAATAAGCAGGGAAATAATTTTGAAAAGTAAATATAGCCGAAGCTCGGGATTTACCGTTCTCCTGATGCTATTAGAGGATAACCCCAACAACATCATTCCGACGGGCAGCCTACGGCACATCATGGCGCTACCAAAAATTTAAACTCTAGTAGTTAATGACACTAACATCCATGTCATCATCGCGTTCAATTCTCTGTCGCAGCATAGTATCCAAGCGAAGACGATAGACAGCAAAGTGACCACGTTAAAAATGATGGATGTAAGAATAGTAATACGTCCTTATTTTTATGAACCACATGACCGGATATAGACAGCGTTAGTCCCCCCGCCTCTGCCTAGCTTATCGTCAAAAACTATGCTTAAATCTATCATTGCTCTCTCCGTTAACGTGCTTCCCAACGCGCGGATTTTTTCCGAAGCGAACACGAATATTTTTATCGCTATGCCAATTAACACCTTCAAGCTAAACGTGGCAGTTATATAATGGCTGCCGCCAGATAAACTCTCCTTCTAAAGAGAAGCGTCACTCTCGACCTCCGTTTCCACACCCGAAGAAAATAAAGAATGTACCCCCTATTCTAGATTAGGACGATAGATTTCCCCTCTGCCAGAACAACTAGCGGCAGGCGAATGCCAAACCACCTATCAACTGATTCACACTCTAAAAAATTTTACTACCTTAATCAACACCAAAAAGCTATAGCGTGCGGCGCTCACGATTGTAACAAAGCTAACTAACGATGGGCCACCACCCCGGACAACTAAATCGAAACCCTAAAGCTAGAACTATACCTGGGCTTGGAAGAACTAACACAACTGCTCCTAAGCCCCCCCGACGATACTGAAAGAAAAGACACGCTAGAGACGGAAAGGACGCTACCTCTTTTGAAAATTTTAGAACTCTTGCTCCAGTTATGTAATGATAAGTACTTAGATCTACTAGATAAAATTAATAGCGTCCTCTTCCTACTCGACGTAGAAAACGATGGCTTTACAATCCAACTGAAGTCGAGTATAGAACCCGAAATTAAGTCCAGAATTTTAATTATGGTCGATAAAAAAATTGATCTTCTAGTACTAAATAAAATATTTTCCCCAGTCTATTCTATCTTTTAGCTAAAATAAAAGACACAGCTATAAAAATGGAAAAGAAAAATCAACCTAGTTCTACTGGATATTTTAATGCTGTCTATTGATGGCTATAAAGTGCTGATCAAATTAAGAAATTTAGGAACAACCCAACATCTTCACCGTTACCTTCATAACCGGTTTAAATAGCCCTCTGGCCGAAGAAAACGGCTTTCACATCAACGCGTTAAATTACACCAAAAAACTACATGCGAACACAATTGTTAAAGCTCACGTCAATATAAGTATGCAGCTAGTCCAGCTAATCCACCTAACAAAGGATAAGCTAATCCGGATATCCTTTGTTATGGAGAGTTCGCCGAAGTTTATACTGTACAGAAGGGGAAACAATTAACCCGAATACATAAACATTGTAGTATCCGAACTCACTAGTTTTACAGAATAGAATTTTCTCAACCAAAACCTAGGTATCATACTAGATAAGAATAATCTGCAGCGGCTGTATCAAGAATATCTGCTTGACACCTTAAATTACCAACGTTTCAGCTTTGAAACGAATATCACCGATAACGGCGACAAAACCCTCATGTTCTTACTTTCCGTTTTTAGTAGCACCCTTAGCAACTAAAAAACTAGCATAACCCTTACCGTTAGCAACATAGCAGATGAAAAATATTTGAAGCAAAAACTGTTCGAGACCAGAGAACAGACTAAATACACTTTGAAATAGACGGAATATTACGATCCTGCGAAAAATAATTTTCTTAACCAAATAGACTATAAAATACGCACGCCAATTAACGTCATCATCGGCTTAATCAGCATCGAGCGTAAAACCTTAACACCTTAAACAATGGCATCACCCAGAAAACATTAAAATATAATATTGGGCCACCTTAAAGTCTCATCTATCCACCTTATAAGCCTTTTAAACAGTATCCTCGACCTTTCCAAAAATAAGTCCAGCAAAATCGTCCTATCTGAGTAGCCCTTCCCCATCTCCAAACTGATCGACGGAGTGTTAAACACCATCAAGCCCCGCTGTGATAAAAAATATTGCTTTTAAAATCACTCTTGAGAAACTCACCCCCGATACCTTCAGTAATAACTTCCAATTCTCGCAATAGGTACTGCTCACCTATTGAACAACGTCAGTAACTTTACCCCGGAACTTGGCCGAGCCAACTTCAAGATAAATAAATTATTTAAAATATTCCCGCCTAAGGAGGCGAACCGTAAATACCCCTCCCCCTAAAATTAATCCGCTTCCTGGCTTCTTTCAGAAAATCCCTGGCCGCCACGCCACCATTAGTTGACTTAAAGTCTGAATTTGCGTAGCATTAAAAAAGAGCGGATCTTTATTTAAAAATATGATCACTAAAGGGCTGGCCCGATAAATTTATAAAAAATTACTGCCCACTCCCTCAAAAACAAAACCCCCATCAGGAAACTGAAACGCTATGCTACTGTTGGATTCGCCCGGATTTTCGATTAGACACCAAAACCGTTAAACCTCAATACCCAAGGAACAATGGACTATATAGACAACCCCACTACCCCTTACGCCATTAAGCTTATTAAACAACAGCTCTAACGACTCCGGGAAACATAGGCCGGCAAATTAACTGTTCTTCCGACCCCCCGGCCGGTGATGAAAAGTCTCTTTCTCATCGACTCTTCCAGATCGGTTAACCACAACGCCGCCTTGAATCCGGATTATTAGACTCGCTTTGAAGAAAGGACTCTAGCCTAGAAACCTATGTCCTGTTCCAGCTCAAAATTAACGCTATCAGCGACTGAATTCTGTAGAAAAACGGAGTAGAAGCTTTCTACCTCATCAACCTGATAAAGTTGCAATGAGGCTACATTACTCACTTGAAAGAGGTTAAAGCCGAGGATGAAGTGACCTCTATCTACTTTTAAAAGAGCTATACTAAACTATTCTCTATGTGGCCGGTTGGCTGACTATCTAGCAAGGCCTTCCCTTGGATCTAAATCAAAAAAAACTATCTGGAAAAAGACTTCGATTATCAGATGCTGTGCAGCCAATTCAAAACGACTATTTTAATCGTTCCGCCGGAAAAAATTCCGATTGACCCCTATATTATGATCATTAAGCAGGCAGTAAAATTAAGTCAGACTTCGCTACCATCTACCCAACTAGAACTCTTGTGCACTACCGCAGCACTCAAAGTTCTTGACGCAGCTACGCGTTACGTACCTTTTATCCTTCTATCGCATTTTCCAAAGCACAAAATTATGGAACAGTGGTTTAAACGCTGGAACTGGGATTTAAATAAACCGCACTACTTCAACCTCTATATCGAATGGAGCAACCAAGAACGCTTAAATCTCAGCGACGAAATCCTAAAAATGCTGGTCAGCGCCTATATTCACATCTTCTACCAGCTGATCCAGCACTACCTTCACCAAATGGATCCGCAAAATAAATACTCCGTCTATTTCACGGCCCATTTTCTAACCCACCAGACAGGACTAGCCTCCATAATAAAGGTCTTACCCACCCAGATTCACCAACGACACCTGACCGGTCAAATGATTCTGGAGAACGACCCGCCGATCGGCTTTTGGAGACTCTACGCCCCCGGTGCTGAAGACGAGGTACTGAACTCAAACAACCTTATTTTTTCTAACCCCCGCCTAATAAAGGTAGTAACCTGTCTGATACAAAATCAGTTCTATCAACTGGATTACATCTCCCCACTGAAGGCCGATGGTTTTAACCTGCTGAAAAACTTTAATCTTTACCAGTCTCTAGGCGATCTCAGCCAAGTCTTCCCCCTCTTCGACTCTAGCCTCAAAAATCAAAATCTCCGCTGGTCCACCGGGGGGCACAGTCTAGTTTTCATCATTTTAATTTTTCAAAACCCGGTCTTGGAAGACATGAAAAAGATCAATTTCATCCTGACGACCGGCTGGAGAGAAATACGGTATTTTTACCTAACGCTAGAAGATTTACCCAGTAATCCTAACCGTTATCTTAAAGTAGCCCGAACTCTATTTAAAAAGGCTGCAACCCGGCTAACCTATTTTTTTACAACCAAGAAGCCTCACCTAAAATACGAAGATCCACCCTAAACATAAGAAGTTCCATCATCATCACCCTACGCCGCAGCCCCCTCCCGAAGTCCGACCTAAAACGGCTTATTAATATTTAACAGGTATTAAAAGGGAAAAAACCGAAAGCAAAGACATGGCCCTCATCTTATCCGGCTCACTGGCCTTCGACCGTTTCATGTCCTATCCCGGCGTTTACGCCGACAGCATTATCCCTGAAAAAATTCACCAGCTGAATCTATCTTTTCTAATGAATAAGAGTAAACGAGTCTACGGAGGCACGGCAGGCAATATTGGCTACAACCTAAAATTGCTAAACGAAAAGCCCCTCATTGCAACCTCCCTGGGAGACGATCCTGACGGCTGTGACTATCGCCGCCGCTTCATCGACTGGGGCTTCCCTCTTACAGCCGTCAAAACCCACCCTGGCCACCTAACCGCTAGCTGCCTGATCGCCACCGACCGCAATAAAAACCAACTGACCTTCTTTCATCCCGGGGCTATGCTCGAGTCCAGCGGCTTCGATCCAACCACTCTACCCCCGCCCTATGATGCTCATCTAGCCATTATTTCTGCCGGCGGACCAGAAGAAATGAAAAGCCTCAGTACCGCCTACCGACACCTCGGCTGCCGCTTTATCTGCGACCCTGGCCAGCAGATTCACGTCTTTTCCAAGGATGAGCTTTTAGACCTGGCCGAAGGGGCTTTCATCTTCACCTGCAACGAATATGAATTTGAGCTGTTTAAGAAGATTACCGGACTGGATCTGGAGGGACTATTCCAATTAGTTCAAGCGGTCGTTATCACCCGCGGGGAGAAAGGCTGCGATCTACTAGTGCCCGGCCGCGGTTCCCAACACATCACCCCAGTTCCGGTAAGCCAGGTAAATAATCCCACCGGGGCTGGAGATGCTTTCCGGGCCGGCCTAATTAAGGGCCTGGCCCAAGGAGAGCACCTCATCACTGCCTGCCGTCTAGGAGCCACCATAGCTTCATTCTGCGTGGAAACCGACGGCACTCAAGAACATTCCTTCACTCTACCTCAAGTTATCGCCCGACACTTGGCCGCCTTCAAAGAACAACTTGCCCTAAACTAAAAAATAGGGTAAAAGGCTTTTGGCCTTCAGCCCTAAAAGTGAAAAGCGAAATCGATTTAAAGGAACTCTCGCTGATTTCAGAGACGACAAGCACTGCCTCTGAAATCTTTCAACAAAATAAATTATCTAAGTCTAATTATTAAAAGTATTAACTCTGATAATAAATAAATCAACCCGGCGGTTCTGAACATAAGCATCTTTAGTGCTACTAGGAACCGGAGGACGACGTTAACCTTCAGTCAATAGTTCAATACAGGTCGGGTTAATACCATTATTAACCAGGTAACGTTCAGTTTCTTCAGCGCAATAACCCTAAAAATCTAGTTAGAAGTATTAACCCCAATAATAAAGAACTCGGCCCGACGGTTCTGGGTATGAGCATTTTTAGTGTTACCAGGAACTAGAGGACGACGTTCGCCTTCAGTCAATAGTTCAATACGGGTCGGGTTAATACCATTATTGACCAGATAACGTTCAATTTCTTCAGCGCGATGGCGCCCAAGATCTAAGTTATACTTGTCGCTAGCCCGTTTATCAGTATGACCGACCACGAAAATTTTAATACCCGGATAATGTTTCAGATAAGCAATCTTATAGTCCATAATGCGTAGGGCCTCGGGCTTAAGATTGTACTTATCACTGTCAAAATGTACCAACTCGTTGATGATAGG
>LQAA01000121.1 GCA_001577715.1 Candidatus Adiutrix intracellularis
GCCGAGACCCATGAGGTAGAGAGGTTTTTTTTCGTCCAAGACCGAGCGGGCAGCCTCCAAAGCCTCCAGGCGATCAGACATAGATTCACCCAAGGCCAGTCCCCCAACCGCTTGGCCCGAAAAATTCATTTCGGCTATAGTCGCGGCCGATTCACGTCGGAGATCCGGATAAAAACTACCTTGGATGATACCAAAAAGGGCCTGATCTGTTTCGCACGAATTCCAAGTTTCACGGCAACGCCTAGCCCAGTTATGGGTCAGAACCATTGATTTTTCAGCTTCGACCCGGTCAGTCGGATAACCGATGCATTCATCAAGGCACATCATAATATCCACACCCAAAGCGGTCTGCACCTCAACGGCGCGTTCAGGACTAAAAAATGTTTTCGATCCGTCATAAGGCGACTGAAAGACGAGCCCCATCTCGGTTATTTTCCGTAGCCGCGACAGCGAAAAAACTTGATACCCTCCACTATCGGTGAGGATGGGGCCAGACCACCCTATAAATTGATGAAGCCCACCCAAACGAGCCACCACCTCTTCCCCCGGGCGCAACATCAGATGATAAGTGTTGGCCAGAAACAATCGACTACCCACAGCCTCCAGATCATCTGGAGCTAAGGCCTTGACCGTACCTCGCGTCCCCACCGGCATAAAAATTGGAGTCGGGACACGCCCATGAACGGTAACTATAGTTCCAGCCCTAGCCAGAGAGGCCTGATCCCAGGCTTCTACATTAAAGTTAAAAGTTCGACTCATACCCGCATCCCGTATTTTTATATTTCTACCTGACGGAGGTTAAAATATTATTTCAGACTCAGAAAGCAAGGTCAAGTGATTATACACAGATATTACCAAAAACATTATAATTTAAAATATAATTTATCAATTAGAAAAGGAAACAAAGAAAATAGATAAAAATAGCCACTACAACCTAATCTATTAAAAGGGTCTTAAATAGCAGCGGTATAGAAGCACTGGGCTAATATTACGGCGACGACGTTATCTGGCAGGCCGGTAGCCTGAAAAAATACGGGAACTAGCGACCTATCGTCAGACTTTACTAACTTTAACCTCCTATATTACCGGCATATCCCTAACGATGAAGGGGATCATCCCCGCCGGTAATAAGGTGGTAATCCCCTTTATCAACAACGAAGTTAATACCGGCTCTTTTCTGAATTATCCGACCACCGATAAAACGGCGTAATAGCCAAGCTTGAGGATATTTACCTAAAATAACTATAAAATTAACTTTGCCATAGGCATTTTGAGGCTCCTAATTAATTTTGATCATATTATTTACCCAGCGCTCCAAAATAAAACTTAACTGGTGGATAAAACGAGGGCGTTAGGCTAAATCGAACCAGCGGCAAATCAGACCACCAGATTAACTAAGTAACTAGAGATGCTAATTCTTTACTAAAGTTAGAATAGGTCCTAAGCTTCTCGGCCATTAGGGACCAACAATATCCTTTCCGACCCTAGAGTGATGATCCTAGTGGCCTGGCCCTAATCAATAAAGCAGAGAAGAACCTCACAATATGAAATCTAAAACTTTAAAAACCACAATAGAAGATTTATCTAAACGTCTGTTACTTAGCAATTGGATGCGTCTGAATATTAATACAGTTGCTAAAGACTATCATATATTATGAGCGGCCTTCCCCCGCCATATAACTAAATTAGCAATCTGGCCGGCCAACCTCTTTATGGTGTATGCGCTAACCATCAAGTTGGCGGTAATCTCGAGTACTAGACGACGATTGAGATTTTAACCGGTACCCCTACTAATCATAATGGCATTTTTCCATTCCCCATACCAACAGGCACCTAAGACTGTCTATTTAAACTAGAGAGGGGAACTCTAATTAACTTTTATATCTCTATCTATAAATCGCTTAATTTACTGAATAATTATACTTTAATTAGGTAACCCCCCAGTTTTAAGTTATATAACCTTAGCGGCAGCCAGAAACGAGACACCAAAATATACATCCCTCTGCAAGACCACCCCTCCTGGCAAGCCAACCTGGATCATATTAAACCTATAAATCTATCTCTATGTAGAATAGTACCGAGACAAAATAATAGAATTAATACTATTACGGAATAATAGTGGAGGACGGCAGTAATACAAACAAAAAAATTTTAATATTTTTAAAAGCTACTATCCGCTACCTTTAGGAGAGATCAGTAATAAAACTGAAGAACATACCTTACTCGAAGTGACTAAATTTTTTGTAAAAAAAACTACCTCTCTGCCTCAATGAGGGATGTTATCAAACTAATCAGCATCAGAATGGCATCTTTTTATAACTATTTAATTAGCAAAGAAGCACTTTAGGATACTGTCATTTCTTAGACAGAGTATCTATATCTTTTGTATTTTATGTAGCTCAATAAAATGATGACCCTAAGCAATTAAGAAATATTTTACCTACTATGATTTTGTTCTAATCCGATCTGAAAAAATTCATGACGACTGAGCGGATCACATTTACAATGAGATTTTCATCAGATACAGCGTTAATTTTTTAAAAAATGGTTTAATTAATGCACCACCCAGAAATTCGTCGAAAAATTTACTACTCTGACAACCACGACAACAATAATGGACGGAGTCATAACTAGCCTGAGCCTCAAAGTTCAGGAATATCTGGAATAACCCAACCCATATGACATCACAACCCTATTTACAAATTTACAAAAATCCATTTTAAATTCGGTTAGAATGCCAAATTAGACTACAATAGCACCTAAAAAACAGCACGGTCCTTCTAAAAAGAGCCGTTCTATTTTTTTGGCTTTAAGAAAAATCAATCATCACCAATCAACTATCATTAATCAATCATCATAGTTGCCTTCCGGACCTTTATCAGTGAGCAGAGTAACAGATTTTTTAGCAATTTTTTCTGGTGTCCATTCAGCAAGATTTTCTATACGAGCGGCTTTCGGACCTGGATCATAACTACCAGTTTTTAAGATGGCTTCATAGGCCAGTTGTGCGCTACCCTGAGCATTAAAACATCCGTCAGGAGCCGATAAACAAATTTTTCAACTTCTCTGATCATACAAGCGCGGACTTCGGCGGGCTGAGCCAAAATCTTGTTTTCATAAGGCAAGTTGAACTGCTTGTAATCCCCAGCTTTAAGTTTTTTAGCCTGACCATCAGCCAGAATAACGGCCCACAGTTCCTCACTCATACCCTGGCCGGGTACCTTAATTAAATTACCCTGCTCGTCAAGCTCGGCGTTACCATAGTCATCGACCTTGACGCCCCAGGAGATCATCTGGAGAGCCGTAGCAATATTAGCCTTAGTGGTGTTAGTTTTCTGAGCTATTTCCCGAAGCCGGTCTGATGAATTACCGCTGGTGCCATGCTGAGCCCCGGACAGACCATAAGGTTTCACCGCTTGGTGGATGCGGGCGGTCAGGCGCACGTCAATACCAGTACTGGAAGCCTGGATACCATGCGTGGTACCATTATTTAAAGCGATCCAATCAGGATAAATATCATAAGCATTTAAACCTTGAACCAAAAAAAGGGCATCTTCTGGAGTGGAGAGACCAATATCACCCTTGATCTCACCAACTTCGCACTCCAACCCCGCCCATTTAGGAATGAAGGGATTAATAGCGATGGAAGCTAAAAGATTTTTATCATCAGTCTGATGAGAGGCATCAATGGCGATTGAAGTAATACCGGCGTCAAACATGGAGGGCACTTCCAGTTTAGCGACGGCCAGATCTTTTTCATTTTTCAGGGCATAATGGTCGGCGTGAACAGCCACGGGTATAGTATAACCATTCTGATTTATTATAGCATCCACCCGGCGGGCTAAATCCCAGCAGTTGGGAGCACAATAAGAAATAGAACCGCCCTCACTTTTAGCGATTTCAATAATAACCGCGGCCTCAGCTTTTTGGGCCGCAGCCAAAACACCTTCAATAATTAATTGATTGCGGGCGTTGGCGGCGATAGTCATGGATTGACCCTTACTTAAAAGAGCTCGATCTATGACCTTACCGCTAACAATGAGAGCCCGAGAATTGGGAAACAACTTCTTAATGTTGGGAGGCCGACCGATTTCGACCAACTTAGCGTATTCAGGCGATGTCTGAGACCAAACCATGACGTAACCCTCCTTTAATTTATTGTTAATTATCTAAATAATGGCTACCGCCTTGTTATCCTACCACTCCCAGCTTGTTTTCAACAAAGTCGGGTCGCGGATTAGTAATTCGGCGATTTCCACGGCATTAGTTGCGGCCCCTTTACGAAGATTATCAGCCACAACCCACATAGTTAACCCGTTCTCGCAGGAGAGGTCAGTCCGAATACGGCCGACGAAAACCTCATCGCGGCCGGCGGCGTCAATAGGCATAGGATAACGGCCATTTTCAGGTTCATCCACCACTAAGATCCCGGGAGCGCGGCTCATCAATTCGCGGGCAACGCCTGGTTCTATATGCCGGGCGGTTTCAATCCACACAGCTTCGGAATGACCGTA
>LQAA01000122.1 GCA_001577715.1 Candidatus Adiutrix intracellularis
AGGTAAAGATCAAAGAGAATATCGGTATTAATAGTCAATATAAACAACTAAAAGAAGTTCCAGCTCGCAATGACAAAATTTTTTAACTATTAATTACATCCGGCTTGGAATAACAGATCCCACCGGTAAAAAAGTCTTCGACCTACATCTTCAATGCTACCCCTAATTCTTCCAAAGATAATATTGAGAGTTTACTCAGATGCGCCAGAAGTTGATGAAAAATAAAAAATAAGACCTTCAATATCTTAAAAAATAACGGCTACACTCTAAAACATAATTTCAAATACGAGAAAGAAAGCTCGTTGTGTTTTTAATAATATTTATTTGCTGCCTTCACTATGCAAAGTATTTGCTGGCTAACTAAAATACTATGATAGAAAGCATAAAAATAGCTTTAATACCAAAAAATATCTCTTCATTTATCTCTGAATCTATTAGCATATACCATATTTTCACCTCCGGAGATATGCTCATTAGTGCTATCATATTTAGGTATTCCACCACTACAAATACACTAATTTAACCTTTATTCTTATCATGTAACCCTAAAATGAAAATTACTGCCAAACTCAGAGATACAAAAAAATAAGCCCTCTTAGCTCTTAAAGCCAGCTATTGTTTTCGAGTTTGCAGCGTCAGCATTTCCGCTATTCTATTCTCCCACGCTTAGCCCGAAACTTAAATCGAATTTAAACTATTGCACTTAAGTATTCAAATAAAATTATCTTAGATTTAAAAGAAGAAACCCCATTAGGGTTATTTTAGGATTAAGGCCGATTTTAACCATACCCAAATAGTAATTTAAAAAAGAAACTACCCTTATTAAAAAAATATCTTGTAATTTAATCTATTTTTTATTTATATTAAGTTTGTTAATGACTAGTTCATCTGGCTGACCTAAATAGGCTACTGATATTTAGTCGGGCCTTAGAAATATATTAAACCCTTATTTATCAATTAATTACTCGTATTAATTATAGTATAATTTTGACTATACAGTTCGAATTTTATCTTAAATCCCGGTTTAAATACTCTCTTCTGCGAGGGACATATGAGGACACCATCAATATAATTAGGGCAAGATGCTTTGTTCAAGAAGACTTTACTGAATAGATTAATCCTCGGGATACTTACTTACAATTAGGTACAAGAATACCCT
>LQAA01000123.1 GCA_001577715.1 Candidatus Adiutrix intracellularis
CGCTTGGTGCTGGTGCGTTCGCGTCTGATGTTTCTTACCGGCATTGCCGTAAGTTCGACGGTCATTTATATGGCTTTGTATTGTCAGGAAAAGGGGTTACCCTACGCTGCACACTTTTTTGTTCTATCTACCGGAGGCATATTTATTTCTCGCCTTTTTTCTGGCCGCCTTTACGACCGCTTGGGGCACCGTTTCGTTATTGCTCCAGCGGTGACCCTTATGTTTTTGGCTACCTTGATTTTGGCTCTAGGATTGGGCCGAAACGCTCTTTTTATAACTTCTATCTTGTGGGGGTTGGGCATCGGGGCTCTTTTCCCTAGTATTCAGGCTCTAGCTTTCGCAATAACGCCCCTGAACCAACGTACTGAAGTGACGGCTTCTATTTTTAATTCGTTAGACTTAGGTTTCGGGTCTGGTTCGTTTGTTTTAGGTCTTTTGGCTGAGCGAGCCGGAACCTATCAGATAGTTTACTGGGCTGCTGCTGGAGATACCCTTGTCTTCTTGACTTTTTACCTGGTCTATTATCTACGATTGCATCCGTCAGTGCAGAAGGGGAAATTGGTTCAAGAATATTAGATCTGTTTGGCTTTTTTTACAGGTCTAGACAGGTGTGTTGGGTACCAGCATGATGCGGAGGCGGTGATGGTAGAAATTTTCTCCTGGGTGAGGGGAGTCTCCCCTTGGTGGAAGACTGGAATAAAGCCTCAAAGGTCACTGTGGATTAAAAGGGAAAATGAAAAAATTATGTCTATTTTGCGACCGGCATAGGTAAATTTTTTAATTCGCTCATTTCAGTTTTAATTTTTATAAGATTTTATCCATTAGCTAGCGTATCTAGTCAATCGTATAAAATATCATTGGTATTAAGACTACCCCCCCCTCCTTGTACATTCATGGCCGGAAAGCTAAAACTAGTGAGAGAGCGATCTTTCCAGAGTATCGTAGGAATTTTTCTAGATGCTCACCTATGGCTAGGTAAATGGCCATCAGGGTGGGTTTGATGCTTTCATTAAAGTCATTTTAATCAGTAGCAAACATGTATTTATTGATATTTTGAGTTAGATAAATTCCAAAAATTTTTACTTAAATAATCCAGACACTTTTTCCAGAAAAAATCCAATATTTTCCTTTAACTCGCCGGGGGATAGAGGGGCGAGTCTAGACCAACCTTTTTATGGCCGGATTTGGTTTTTCTGATGATAGATGGTTAGATAGCTTATGGGGCCGTGAATTAGCGATAGGTCAGGTAATAATTCTGGGTGGTATATTTTGTGGAAAGAAACTATTCTCGGGTAGGTTTAGGTGATGATGGCCTGAGTAGGGGGGGCAGATAGCGGACGTGGCTCAGATTTTTCAACCCGCTGAAAAACTGTTCTGTGTTATCTAGATAATAGCGTACGTTATGTTATAAACGAGGATGCAAGAATCACAGGTGATGTACTTGGTATCGCTGATTCTGATTTTGGTCTTATCTTTTTGGTCTAGGAAGATCACGTTAACTATTTTGTTGGGGTAAACCTGGATACATATATTGTAACCTATGCATAAATACGGTCAGATCGGCCGTTAAAATCTTGGTAACGGACATCGGTTCTCATACCCAGACCGTATGTACCCGTTTAATATTGTCTAGGTGCGAGGTAGCTTTCAGGTGGTCAGCTATTTTCCGACTTTTTCGGCGTAGACGTCGTAACTAGCTTTTTTAAAGTATGCATCTTGATGGTATAAATAGATATAGATTTTTCCATAGCTATATGGATTTCCCGCAGTAATGAGGGAGTGTGGGTAATATAAGAGCAGATAACTGTTAGATAAGTTTTCGACAGACTGTCTAAATAATCCAGATCGGTAACCAGATTGATCCTGTCAATATACTAATTTGGCCAGGCCGAAAGATTGGCCCCGGTTGGTGCAATTTTCGTTGGGTTATGGGTTTCTCCATCCTGATGGCTACGTACCTATTGATCTAGAAGCGAATCTGACTAGATAATATTAGTGGATTTAGTTAGGCATCGCTGTAAAGTATTGTTTAAAAAGCGTAACTATCCACTATAGTTAATATATAATTATAGCTTATTTAATAATTATCGTGATCGGTTACTGAAATAGGGCATATTTTTTGGAGTTAATTGGAGTTAATAGGAGGGTGGTAGATACTTTTATAAGAAATAATGAATTATTGTTAGGGAAAAATTTGTTAAATCTATTAATTCCAATCAAAGAACATCCCTTACTGTTACCTCACGCCAGAACAATAAGCCTTAAAATACTAGGAAGAAGTGATAATTTCTTACTCCTTTAATTGTCCTTACCATTATATGTTTTTGGTTTTTAGAAATAGAACCCGGGGCTTTTGCTGGGGTAACGGATGGAGTGAGGTAGCGGTTCTCCATTCTGTGGTCAGCCAATAATTTGGTGTTATTGTCGTATTGCGTTATAATATATAATCTTTTCCAAATAGATTCAATTAAAGTACATAGATTGAAAAAAAAAATGATTCTAGTCCTGTTTTTATTCCTAGCCTTGGCTGGGTTGCTAGTTTTGTTTCTCAGTGGGAAAAAATTCGGTCATCTACCAACTGGTGCACGTTTAGTTAGAATTAAACGATCGCCTCATTACCAGAGCGGGCGATTCAAAAATTTAATCCCTACTCCTACTCGCACCGAGGGAGTTACTAACTTTAGACTTTTTTGGGATTATCTGTTCGGTCGCCATGAACGATTGCGTCCCGCTGGTCCCGTGCTTTCTCAAAAGACGAATCTTATGGCCTTGTCTCTAGCTGAAAATGTACTGGTCTGGTTTGGCCATTCGTCTTGCTTCATTCAGGCTGAGGGCCAGCGTTGGCTTATTGATCCGGTTTTCAGCCCTTCGGCCTCGCCTTTCTTTTTTGCCATTCGCGCTTTTGCGGGTAGTAACTGTTACCGGGCCGGAGATTTACCGGAAATCGACTATTTACTTTTGAGCCATGACCATTGGGATCACCTGGATTATCCAACTATTATGAGGCTGAAGTTTAAAGTCAAAAGCATCATTTGCGGGCTGGGTGTAGGTGCACATTTAGAACGCTGGGGCTTCCGGCCGGAACAAATTATTGAAACTGACTGGAATGAAACAACTGAACTAGGGGGCGGCGTTAGGGTTCACACTCAAACTGCTCGTCATTTTTCCGGGCGAGGTTTACACTTTAACCGCACCTTGTGGGTTTCCTATGTCATTGAGACTTCTAGACGCCGCCTATATTTTGGAGGTGACAGCGGCTATGGTCCCCACTTTATGGAGATAGGGGCTAGGTTCGGCCCCTTCGATTTGACGATTTTGGAAAATGGCCAATATGATGCAAATTGGAAAGACATTCATATGAGTCCGGAAGAAGTTTTATTGGCGGCCGCTGATTTAAGAGCAGTCAGACTCTTACCGGTTCACTCAGGTAAATTTTGTATTAGTAACCACCCTTGGGACGAACCGCTGAAAAGAATTTCCACTCTTAGCCGGGAAGAGGGAATATATCTGGTGACGCCTAGAATCGGGGAGCAGGTTAACCTTGACGATATCGGGCAAAAATGGTCAGCTTGGTGGGAAGAAGTACAATAAGTGCGCTCAGGCCTCTCAAGAATTTAAGGCTTTTGAATCTTCCGAGTCTTTTTAGTGGGTTGGGCTGTTTTTAGTGCTCATTTTTATTTGAAAATTACCCCAAAAATTTTTATGGACATTACCGTTATTCTTTGGGTATTGGGAGCCAAATAAATATGACGTTCGGTAACTTGAAGATTTCTGGGTTGTTGCTGATCGTATGAGTTAAATTACGGAGATATGTTATATTGGCGTATATGAAAATTACGGACTATCAGTGAAACAACTAAAATCAGTTTTATAGTTCCTACCAAGGTGACCGTACAAATTAGGTAGATTTTAGGCGGGATAATGATCCTGATCAGTTACAAAATTAGGTGGATCAATAATGAAGGCGAAGAACTGTACAGTGCTGAAGAAGTCTTTCCCGGTTTCAACCTTGGGTCCCGTTTTTAACTGAGTAGCTTGAGTTGCGCCAGAGCTATATTTAAGAGATAGGGAAAAGTAAGTGTATCATAACTCTAACAATGGCAAAATGTATCGGTGCAACGTTTAAAGTTTCATATAAAGTCTTTATATAATTATTTCTTGAAGCTTTCTTGTGTATAATCTTAAGAATAATGAGAGCTTATTTTTTTTGTGCACCTACCCCTTCGTAGTAATTCTCATTTTAAAATTATATGATAAGAATGAAAGCTAGATTAGTGTGTTCGTGGTGATGGAACGCTTAATATGATAGCTCTAAGGAGCATATTTCAGGAGGTGAAGACGTAATATATGTTGGTGAACCAGAGATGAATGAAGAGATAATTTTTGGTACTAAAGCTGTTTTGCGCTTTCTGCCATAGTTTTTCAATTAACCAGTAAACGTTGTGCATGTGAGAGCTAGCGAATTAAATAGTCGGTTCTTAAGAAATATTTTAAAACGGGCAGTAATTAAAGTGTTGCGGTTTCTACCGGAGATCTAATTTAAGACGTCTGCTAACTGGTTCTATTAGACCACGTCGTTTATTAAATTTTTTGTTTTTTATTTTTCAGGGTCGCTATTTTTTTAACCTTGATTCTCCGGTGTTAACATTTAAACACCTCCATCTATTTTACTATTTTGATAACCTTGGTTGTAAATTTCTAAATCTAGTTTATAGTTTAATGTTCTAGCTATTTGTTAAATTGTATCGTCAAGTGTGTTGTTATCGTAGAAGGGTTAGTCAAATTTTTTGGTGGCTACAATCATATCGTTAATTTTAGTTACCGCTAGCAAAACTTTCGAACTGATCTTATATTTCTTGTACTTTTGGGTTAAAACACATTCGAAAAGTTTTAATTATTCTTAATAAATTTCTAAATTAGCCATTGATTTTTTTAGCGTAATTTCACGAGATAAAGTCAAGGTAATGGCCTTAAAGTTTTCTTGGCTTTCTTTACTTCGTTGTTCTTTTTGGGGCTCTTACAGAAAGTGATCGTCTTGATAATTTTTACCTTTTCTTTATAGTTACGGTGTAAACAAAGGCCTATAGATGACACTATTTTTCAAAGACAAGGTATACTTTATTTACAATTTAGAATCAGTTGAAAAGGTAATATTTTTTTTAATGGTGTTATCAAGGGGAACTTTCCTCTTGAACACTTTTTCTTGATGCAATAAAACAGAAGTTTTGAAAATTTCTTCACTATTTTAATTTCAATACGTTGATGAAAATAAGTTAAGTTAGATAGCGCGTAAGGTACGATTTATTGAAGGGTTATCTCTCCACAAAGTATTTAAGGTAAGGATTGCGTATCCATTCTTGAATAAATTAATTGATGTTTAAATCTTTAAATTATTTTATAACTAGTAACTTACATATTAAATTAATATTTTTTAGTTGGGTACCTTTGGTTGTAATAGTACTCTTGAAGCTTTTATTCTAAGAGATTTTATGGTATTTATCTAACTGATTTCGAGTAAGTAGTCCGAGGACTAATTTATTCTAATAAATTTCCTTTGAACAAAATGTCTTACCCTGATTGTTGTGATGATCTCTTCTTACGTTTCTCGAAGAAGAAAGTATTTTGACCGGATTTTAAGGTAGATCCTGAAATATATAGTCGAAATTATACTATAATTAATTAAAAATCAAGTGATTAATATATTTTTAAGAACTGACTAAATACTACCAAAAGCGTAGTGAGAGTTTCTTTCTCATATCTAAAATTATGTTTTAGATTGTGGCCGTTATTTTTTAAGACATTGGAGGTCTCATTTTTTATTTTCCATCGATTACTAGTGTATCCGAGTAAGCTCTTAATGTTATCTTTAGAAGGGTTAAAGTCGCAATGAAACTAAAGGCTTTGCCTTGCTAACAATGTCTAATGTCTTGAGATTGGTCTAGTTGACTTTAAAAAATTTTTTACCATCGTGAATGGGAATTGAAATATTTAGATCTATCCAGAGTAATTAAAAAATTGTTGTCGAATTATTTAAAGGAATTCAGAGCATCTATCAAACGCGATTTAGAAAGAACATTAAAAAACTCCGAGTCAAAATAGTCGGTTGAAATTTCATCCAACATCTGGCGGATATGTTAATTTAAAGGAACTTGTACGTTTTGAAAAAGAGTTTACAAATTAGAACGACCGTGTACAGTCCTTGAAGGGTGCGTTGGTGAGTTAGAAAAAAAAGATTCTGTATGAAAAAATAGAAAATACCGCCAAGTATATGCTAGATATAAAATAATGATTATTCTAATCGAAACGTTTATTTAGTGCCTCTTTAGCCTACTCCTTAAAATAAGAATATATATTTTTTAAAAGCCTTATAAATATACTTTAACATAGTTTAATATAAACTTAAGTATTTTTTGATATATTTAATAAAAAATACGTTAAAATGAGAATCGCTGGCCTCTCCGATCCACTTTTGACTTTACCCTGACCCTGTGGCATAATTTCTTAACTATAGTTGTGTTTATCAATTATCTGGAAATAATCTATTTCAAGTTTTTCTTTGAATGTGTCGTCCCCTACCCTTAATCCTCGGTATTAGTGCGGTTGTGGGTCCTAACGACTGCAGTAAGAGCAATATCATAGATGCTAATCGCTAGGTTATGGGCAAGTAAAATTTTAAAACGCTCCGGGGCCGCAACATGGATGATGTCCTTTTTAATGGTTCCTAGAATCGCCCGGCTTCGGCTCTGGCTGGAGTTATTTTGACCCTTGCTTGGGACTCGGCTCCCGGTCCAGCTGAATCTTTGGCCATTTGCTGTTTCTACCGGAGCGACGACAGTAAACACCTGATCAATAAAGTTCCCCATCACCTCAAAGATGTGATTAATTTCTTCACTGATTAAGGGGTGGTATTTGGGCCTACGGTATTATTGAGCAGGGTCGGGTGGGTTAGCTGGTGGATGCACGGCCCGAAGAACGGCGAAGTCTTTTAGATGAAGCCGTTGGTATTATCTGTTAAAAGCAGCAAAAAAAGAGGCCGAGCGGAGAA
>LQAA01000124.1 GCA_001577715.1 Candidatus Adiutrix intracellularis
GTGTTTATCAATTATCTGGAAATAATCTATTTCAAGTTTTTCTTTGAATGTGTCGTCCCCTACCCTTAATCCTCGGTATTAGTGCGGTTGTGGGTCCTAACGACTGCAGTAAGAGCAATATCATAGATGCTAATCGCTAGGTTATGGGCAAGTAAAATTTTAAAACGCTCCGGGGCCGCAACATGGATGATGTCCTTTTTAATGGTTCCTAGAATCGCCCGGCTTCGGCTCTGGCTGGAGTTATTTTGACCCTTGCTTGGGACTCGGCTCCCGGTCCAGCTGAATCTTTGGCCATTTGCTGTTTCTACCGGAGCGACGACAGTAAACACCTGATCAATAAAGTTCCCCATCACCTCAAAGATGTGATCAATTTCTTCACTGATTAAGGGGTGGTATTTGGGCCTACGGTATTATTGAGCAGGGTCGGGTGGGTTAGCTGGTGGATGCACGGCCCGAAGAACGGCGAAGTCTTTTAGATGAAGCCGTTGGTATTATCTGTTACAAGCAGCAAAAAAAAGAGGCCGAGCGGAGAATGGACTCAGTTGCGGCCAATCTAATTAATGTAGTGGACATTCTTTAATGACTTGATTAAATAAGGTTACTAGGCGGAAAACTAGCGGGCCGATCGCTAAAGGGAAGTGGGTCCCCGGTTAGCGGCCGAATTAGTCAGCTCTGAAAGCCTGCTGGCCCACTATAACCAGCGTTACCTTATTTTGGAGGCTGACAGATCTTGGGCCAGGGTCGAGATGGGTCGGTTGGTTGTTTGTCAGGAGATCTTGATTCATCGCTAGGAAGAAGAGAGTGTAGTTCGGATCGAGACTGAAAAAACTGCCGCCGCCAGTTCGGACCTCACAGATAATAATAATAACCCACGATAAGCGGGCTATGCAGATTAATCGTACCTTTTACGGCGTTATTATGGAAATCCCTGGCGTTTCCCGACTGGTTAGCATGAATTTAGCGGAAGTGGAGGTTATAGTTGATGTTTGATTGGTTTCGTCGTAAAAATAACTCGGCTTCAGTGCCGGCTATCGCCTCGGCTGAAGAAGCGGCTGTCCTCCTTGAATCTGGTACCTCGGTGGCTCAGCCGGTAAAGCTGTCGACCGAACCATCTGAAAAGGGCCTCTTTTCCCGTTTTCAGGAAAAATTATCCGCCACTAGGGAACGTTTGGCTGGTCGCTTAGAGACTCTTTTATCTTCGGTGCGAGCTATTGACGACGACTTTTGATGACTAGAGGAGTTTTAATAACTGCC
>LQAA01000125.1 GCA_001577715.1 Candidatus Adiutrix intracellularis
AACTGCCGACCTCGGAATTAAGACGACGGATGATTTGTTATTCAAAATTAGGGGACAAGTGGCCAAAAAAGAATTAAAAGACGCCGGAGTTTTGAAAGAGGCCTTGCGTCGTCGTTTGCAGGAAATGGTGGATCTACCAGAACCGGTTCTGGATTGGTCGCGGCAGCCTCTAGTCTTTTTGGTAGTGGGTATCAACGGGGTAGGGAAGACCACCACCATTGCTAAGCTTACTCGTCATTTTACGACTGGGGGCAAGAGCGTTCTTTTAGCGGCTGGTGACACCTTTCGTTCAGCCGCCGTGGAACAGCTGGCCGTCTGGGCTGAGCGCTTGGGGGCTGATTTGGTTTCCCAGCCTACTGGAGCCGATCCTTCGGCTGTAGTTTTCGACGCCCTTATTGCGGCCCGGGCCCGGGGTATTGAGGTAGTTATCATTGATACCGCTGGCCGCCTCCACACTAAGGTTTCCCTTATGGATGAACTGAAAAAGATTAAGCGATCGGCTGCTAAAGCCCTGCCGGGCGCACCTCACCACACTATTTTAGTGCTAGATGGTAACACCGGACAAAACGCGTTACGGCAGACCCAGACTTTTCATGAGGCTATTGGGGTAGATTCGGTCATCATCACTAAACTCGATGGTACGTCTAAGGGTGGGGTACTGGTTTCTATTGCCCATGAGATGAAAATTCCTATTACCTTTGTAGGCTTAGGGGAATCTTTTGAAGATCTTCAACCTTTCGATCCCCGGGCTTTCACTGAGGCTATTTTCGCTTAGGGTCGGTATTCGGGAAGAAAGGTGGCCAGAAATTTTCGGCATTCAATCAGGCCAGAAGAAGCGGGCAGGCTGTTGATGGCGGTGGTCAGCTGATCTAGATCTAGTGGTACTGGAGCTTGATTAAAAGCCCGGATCCCTTGATGTTCCGTAGGCTCCAGAACTTCGCGGGCGGAGATAAGATTCTCGGTTAGTTTCTCGCCCGGGCGTTTTTGGGTATAGACTATTTCAATATCTCGTTCTGGTGCTAGGCCGGAGAGGGATATAACATGCCTGACTAGTTTATCAATGCTAACCGGCTCGCCCATCTCCAAAACAAAAGTATTCTGGGGGGATAGAGTGAGTGTGGTCAGAACCAGGCCAATAGCTTCAGGTATAGTCATAAAAAAACGGGTCATTTTGGGGTCGGTAATTGTTACTGGTCCTCCCCTCTGAATTTGTCGCTGAATGATCGGCAATAGACTCCCATTGGAGCCGAGAACATTACCGAAGCGGACGATGATGGAACGCATGGTACTGCTGCGCAAGTTTTGTAAAATAATTTCTGCTAGTCGCTTGGTGGCCCCCATGACGCTAGATGGATCCACGGCTTTGTCGGTGGAGATTAACAGAAAATGTTCGACTCCGGCGGCTAGAGCCGCCCGGGCGGTGAATAAAGTTCCCAGAACATTATTTTTAATGGCCGCTAGAGGACAGTGCTCCATTAGGGGTACATGCTTGTGGGCGGCTGCGTGAATAACCGAGTCTGGTCGGTATCTAGTCATAACTGCCTTGAGTAAACTTTCGTCTCGTATTGATCCAATCTCGAAATCAATGGCTAGGTCGGAGTATTTCTGGGTTAGATCGCCCCAGAGAAAGAAAAGACTGTTTTCATCTATATCGAATAGAATAAGGCCGGCGACGCCATAGGATGCCAGCTGAAAACATATTTCCGAACCTATGGAACCGGCGGCACCGGTGACCAGGATCACTCGCCCCTGGCAGAAATTAGCTAGGCGCTCAGGTTCAAAAGGAATCGGCGGGCGATTGATTAGAGCTTCCGGCTTTATTTCTTTTAGAGCCGAGAGGACATTCAGCTGCTCCGTTAGTACGGTCTGGTAGGGCGGTACTATTTTATATCTTATACCGAAGGGCTCGCACATATCCATTAGGCGGCGGAGAGGCGCCCCGGGAAAATCGGCTATAGTATAAAAAGTCTCGT
>LQAA01000126.1 GCA_001577715.1 Candidatus Adiutrix intracellularis
GCGGCGGAGAGGCGCCCCGGAAAAATCGGCTATAGTTATAAAAAGTTCTCGTATATCATAGCGAGTAATGAGAGTTGGTAGATCGTCTATGGAGCCTAGAACCTTGAGGCCGCTGATATAGACGTGGCGTTTAGAGGGGGCATCGTCTACAAAACCAACAAGGTGGTAGGGATGGTCGGTGGTACGTGATAGATCACGCACCAGAAGCTCGGCGTTACCACCGGCGCCATAGATCAGGGTCGGCCGGGTGTGGTGGTAGCGGGCGGAAATAAAACCGCAGTAAATATGATAGAGGTACTTGGGGGCGAAACGTAGTAGGGCCATTAAAAGAAGACTGAGGAAAAACTCTAAGGCGTAAATGGATCGTGGGGGAATTTCACCGAAGGGTTGGGTGAAGTAGTTTATGGCGATGAAGGTGGCGGAGCCGCAAAGGGCTGAAAAAAATAAGTTCAAGGCCTCAGGTAGATCAGCGTGGCTGAAAGACCAGTGGTACTGCCGCCATAACCAGTTGGCCAGCACTCGCAGGCTGATAAGGGTAGGAGCCGACCTAAATAGCAGGTCGGTGTAGCGGGGTTCGGATATGGGGAAAATACTGTCCAGCCGTAGCCAATAGGCTAGATAATAGGCGAAGAAGATACAGAACGAATCAAACGAAACTAAAAAAATTAGCCGGACGGCCAGAGAACGACGCAGCCAGAGGATCAAACGGTCATCATTACGGGATTGCCTAGCCATGTCGGGCAATATACCATGAGTATTTATTTTTTTAAATGCTTTCATTAATACTGTACTAATTCTCAGGTTAGGGTTATATAATAAAAATGAAGGTTGAATTAGTATATTTGTGGTGGTAGGACGTTTGATATGATAGTCTTAAGGAGCGTATCCTAGGAGGGAAAGACGTAATATATGTTAATGGACCAGAGATAATTAAAGAAATGATTTTTGGCATTTAAGCTGTTTTGTGCTTTCTGTAATAGTGTCTCGATTGATTGACAAACGTTATATTATAGTGAAGGCCAGCAAATTAAATACTACCAAAAGCGCGGCTGGAGTTTCTTCCCCGTGTTCGAAATTATATTTCAGATTATAGCTGTTATTTGTTTATTTTTTAAGGTATCGAAGATCTTATTTTCTATTTTTCATTGACTTCTGTCGTACTATATCCAAGCAAGCTCTTAATGTTATCTTTAGAAAGGGTTTGGTTGCTAATGAAGCTATAAATCAAAGGATTTACTCTGAAGGATTTACTCTGTCGGTGAGGTTTGTTATTTAAAGATTGATCAGTTGGTTTTCAAAGAATTTTCAGCATTACGAATCGGAATTTCTTCTGGTTGTTTGTATTAATATTTTTTTCGTTGCCTTATTAACCTCTTATAGAAGTGAGTGACCCACTCGCTGAGCGGGTGGTCCTGACTTTTGTATAGATTAAATTTATCTATATTTTTTATTCATCTGAAGTATTTCAGGTTACGACGAAAAGTTGCCGGATACCTGTCGAAATACTATAGTGAGCTGATGTCTGGTTACTTTAAACTTTTGAAATATGTGCAGCCCTACGCTGCCATTCTGGGACTTGGCTTAATTTGTTTATTAGGAGCCAGCGCCGCCCAGCTCTATCTACCCTTAGTTATCCGGGATATTATCGACTATGTTTTTGTAGCTAAAGACCGGATCGGATTGAACCTTATCGCTCTATCTATCCTGATTATATATGTTTTCCGCGGGTTCTGCGTCTTCGGTCAAAACTACCTGATGGAATATGTAGCCCAGCGGGTGGTTTTTGTTCTGCGGGATACACTATTTAAGGCTATGGTGCGTTTAAGGGGCCTCGCTTATTTGAAAAAAAGCGGACCGGTGGCCTCATGAGTTATTACGTCAATGATATTGGGGTGTTGCAGAATACTATCGTTGGTCCTGGCATGGACTTTATCCGTGAATTCTTCATTCTTATTGGTTCTTTAACTATGATGATTCATCTCCATTGGAGGCTGGCCCTTATTCTTTTTATCTCGGTTCCCTTTATTTCTTGGTCAGTTAAAAAGCTTGGGCGGCGCATTAAGCGAGCCGGTAGCCAGGTCCTAGATCAATTGTCGGAATTTACCGTCATCATGCAGGAAATTTTAAGTGGTATTCGGGTAGTTAAATCTTTTGCCCGCGAAGACTACGAGATCGGGCGCTTCCTGGCGCAAATGGAAGCTAATTTCAAGGCTATTATGAAAGTTACTTGCTTCAATGCTATTCTCACGCCGGTGATAGAATTTTTGGCTACAGCGGGTATTTCCCTTATTATTTGGTACGGCGGCCGGGAAGTCATAGACGGGCGCCTTAGCCCCGGTGCACTAACGGCCTTTTTAGCCTATGCTATCAATCTTTCTAACCCCATCAAGCGCCTATCGCGGGCCTATGGCTCTATTCAGCAGGGTCAGGCTGCCTGCGAAAGGGTCTTTGAAGCCCTGAATTTTGAACCGGAGGTGAAAGACAGTCCGGAGGCCATCCCTCTACCCCCTATTTTGGGCGAAGTTCGTTTTGAAAATCTCTCTTTCAGTTATGAACCGGGAGGCCAAGAGGTTCTGAAAGCTCTGAGCTTTATCGTTCATCCTGGCCAAATGGTGGCCCTGGTGGGGCCTAGCGGGGCCGGTAAAACTACTTTGGTTAACCTAATCCTACGTTTTTACGATGTGACGGAAGGGGCCGTACTTATAGACGGGTGGAATCTACGGTCGGTTACTCAACGGAGCCTGCGTGGGCAGGTGGGCATAGTGCCCCAGGAGACCTTACTCTTTTCTGGCTCTATTTACGACAACATCCGTTACGGTCGTCTGGAGGCTACAGCAGAAGATATTCTCAACGCGGCTCGGACCGCCCACATCACCGAATTTACTGATAACCTGACCGGTGGGCTTGATACTTTGGTGGGGGAAAGGGGTCTAACTCTTTCCGGTGGTCAACGTCAGCGTGTGGCCATAGCTCGGGCTATTTTAAAAGATCCCCGTATACTGATACTGGATGAGGCTACCAGCGCCCTGGACGTTGAAAGCGAGAGACTAGTACGCGATGCTTTAGCGCTACTTTTGAAGGGACGCACCTCTTTCATTATCGCTCATCGTCTTTCTACCATTTATCAGGCCGATGTAATCTTAGTTTTGAACAGGGGTCGCCTGGCGGAATTTGGTTGCCACCAGGAGCTCCTGGCTAAAAACGGCCTTTACGCTAGTCTTTACTACACTCAATTCAAACCCTCTGAAACTATTTAAGTTCGCCGATCTCCAACAAAATGCTCTTGGGATCGACGGTGTCGCCATAAGTTGGTTTTAAAGTAGTCTCGTAATCCTTGATAAAAAAACCTTCAGCTGTGAGCTTAATGATTTCGTCATTAAGCCACTTCAGAAGTTTAGGTTGGCCTTTTTTAACTGCCGGGGCGATAGTGTCGAGCCCGCCCATAAATTTAATGCCGGTGATAAAATCGGTATTTTTGTTGGTCCAAGCGAATAAGAGAGTGTTGTCGTGAGCCAGAGCTACGCCGCGTCCATCGTAAAGGGCGTTGAAGGCTTCGCTATTTTGGTCGAATTTCAGTAGTTTCACCTCAGGGTAATTTTTAGTGAAGTAGGTATCGGCGGTACTACCTTTATTAATAATTAGCTTTTTGCCTTTTAGCTGGGTTACATCAATAATGGGCTCACCTTTGGGTGAAGCCACGCCCAGAGCCACCTTCATGTAAGGCTTAGCAAAATCGATCTGCTTAGCCCGTTCAGGGGTAACAGTGAAATTAGCTAGAACAATGTCGGCTTTGCCGGCCTGCAGTATCTCAATGCGGCTGGCGGCCTCAACTAATATAAATTCAACTTTTTTTTCATCCCCCATTAAATCTTGGCCGATCCGGCGGGCCAGATATACATCGTAACCCTGATTCAGGCCATTTTCATCAACATAGCCAAAAGGTACTTTATCGCTGAAAACAGCTATGCGGACTTTACCAGTGGCTTTGATCTTGTCTATTTCGTCGGCGGCCTGAGCGGGGCTGGGTAAAATACTGTAAGCTAGTGTAGTTAAAGCAGTTAGGGCGATCAAAGCTAGGGGCTGGAATAGGTTAGCAATTTTCATGAACGTCTCCTTTAAAAAAGTTAAAGTGGTCAGGGGTTGATGCCATCTAGGTCTATTTTCGGCGTTGCTTTATAAGGTGAAGTAGCGTGCGGGGAATCACCCCATTGGCTGAAACCTACTTCTTCACCTATGGATCGAACTCGACTCGTCAGACAGTCACGGCACTTTTCCTGATCGTCGCCCACGCAGGGCTTGTTTTCATATAGTAGATACTTGGGCCGGTGTTCTTCGGCAGTGATAATAGGCATGAGAATATTAGCCCCGGCCTTGAGGCCCAACTCCCGCCCAAATGGATCCAGGGCTTGCAGAGCGGTGGTGGCGGCTATATTGACGTTTCGCAGATAGAGGCGGGTTATGGCGATCATCTTCAGAGCCAGAATCAGGCGTTCTCGCCTGTCTTGGTCGGTGTTACGGCCCGCGGCCAGAACCTCCTGCCCCGTTGGTGTATCGGAATGAACCACATAGGGGCCCATGCCGATCATGTCCGCATCGACGGCCTCATAAAATAGGATATCGTCTACTAGATCTTCCTCCGTCTGGCCAGGTAGGGCGATCATTACTCCCGTTCCCAACTGATAACCGATTCGCTTCAGAGCCTTTAACCGCGACAGGCGGGCTTTAAAACTGTGAACCGCATTGTTGGGATGGAAGCGGCGGTACAACCTTGGGTTGGAGGTTTCTATCCGTAGAAGATAGCGGTGAGCGCCCAAATCGAACCATTTTTTAAAAACTTCATCGGTTTGCTCGCCTAGGCAGAGGGTTAGACCCAATTGGCCGCAGCTTAATTTTTTGATGGAGATGATTAGATCGTCAACAAATTTTATGAAGGTCGGGTCATTGCGCTCGCCGCTCTGCAGGGTCAGGGAACCGTACTGGTTTCGCCAAGCCCAGTTAGCTAGATTGAGAATTTCTTCCTTGGTCATATCGAAACGCTCAATTTGGTTGTTCCCGGACCTTATACCACAGTAAAAACAGTTTTTGCGGCAGCGGTTAGAAAATTCCAAAAGGCCCCGGTAATAGGCAGTGCGCCCCAAAAGTTCGGTTTTAACGGCATAGGCTGATTCAAAGAGGCGGTTTAGTTCGTTCTGGTTGGTCAACTTCATCAAAAATATTAAGTCGTCTCGGGAAAAATTTGTCCGATTTAAAATTTCTTTTAGCATAATTCCTCATTTTCCGGGTAGTTCTGGGACGGTTGAATTTAGAGTCGCATTCATACTGCCGGTGCGGTAACCTGTAATATCTACGGCCGTGTAAGTGAAACCTAAAGCTGAGAATTTTTCGGCGATCTGCCGGCGGTTGTTATCCCGGGCCAATAGAAGTAGGCCTTCTTCATCGGCTTCAATGCGGGCCAGGGCGCCGTGCTCATGGTAGCGGACCCGAACCTGTCGGAGACCTAGTTCTAGTAGGAAACATTCGGCGGCGTCTATTTGTCTGAGTCGGGCCAGGGTGATGGTCTCCCCATAGGGAAAACGCGAGGCTAAGCAGGCGAAGGAAGGTTTGTTCCAAGTAGCAAGGCCCTTTTCTTTCGATAGTCTTCTAATGTCATTTTTGGTTAAATGGGCTATCCGTAGTGGGCTGAGCACGCCCAGTTCCTCTATGGCTTTAAGCCCTGGCCGATAATCGTTCTCATCGTCGGCGTTAGAGGCTTCTAGGATGCGGGCCATCCCCCGTTCGGCGGCGATTAGCTTTATTTTAGTGAAAAGTTCTTTTTTACATAAATAACAGCGGTGGGGTGGGTTTTCCGAAAAGCCTTCTAGTTTTAATTCTTCCGAATCCACTTCTAGATGCTTAATTTTCTGGGTTCGGGTAAAGTCGCGAGCTACTTTAAGTTCCCGTAAAGGGAAGCTCAAGGAGCGTCCCGTTACAGCCAACACTCGCTTCCCCAGAACTGATCGGGCTTCATTTAACAGGAAAGTTGAATCTACCCCCCCTGAAAAGGCTACTACTGCGCTTGATAAATCGCCTAAAACTGCCCGTAGACAGGCCTCTTTTTCGTGTAGTACATCCTTCATTGTAGCTATATCTCCGTATTCATTTTTTAAACGGGCAGATAGTTCCTCCGCCTAACACTAGGTCGCCCTGGTAAAAAACTGCTGCCTGGCCTGGGGTTACGGCTTTTTGCGGCTCTTTGAATTTCAGCCAGAGCTTGCCTCCCGGGCCGGGTTTAATTAAGGCTGCCGCCGCTGGGGAATTGTATCTTATCTTTACCGTAGCTTCTACTGGCCGTTTAATTTCGCTTTCGGTAATTAAGTTAACTTCGTCCACCAGAGCTTCGCTCGTAAACAGTTCTTCTGCCGGTCCGATTTGTACGGTGTTGCGTTTCCGATTTAGTTCCGTAACATACATAGGCTGACCAAAACTGCCTAGAGCTCGGCGCTGGCCTATAGTGTAGTGTAAAAGACCTCGGTGGCGACCTAGTATCCGACCGGAGCTATCGATTAAATCTCCGGGAGGAGAAGGGTATTTCAAAACTTTTTCCAGGAAATCGGCGTAGCTGCCCTCCTGAACAAAGCAGATGTCTTGGCTATCGGGCTTAGCGGCGTTGATCAGATTTTTCCCCTCCGCCAAATCGCGAACTTTGGTCTTTTCCATATCCCCCAGCGGAAAGATAGTGCGGGCTAGTTGTTCTTGAGTCAGGGCATAAAGAACATAAGTTTGATCCTTGGTCTTATCCCAAGCTTTTTTCAAAAGCCAACGGCCTCGGCTCTCATCGAACTCGATTCGGGCGTAATGGCCAGTTGCCAGGAAGCGGCAACCCAGAGCTGCAGCTCGTTCCCAGAAATGAGTAAATTTGATGAAGCGATTGCAATCGATGCAGGGATTTGGAGTGAGCCCTTGGGCATAGCTATCGGCGAAAC
>LQAA01000127.1 GCA_001577715.1 Candidatus Adiutrix intracellularis
TGTTCAGCCACCTCCCGGGCATCAGTCACGTTGACCAGCGAACTACAGGGGCGATCCGGCTGGTTGCCTCGCCCAATGTCCTCATCGGCGAAAAGTTTAAGAGTGGCTCCCTGAAGCTCGTAACCCCGCTCCTGGAGCAAAAGCGCGGCTACGGAACTGTCGACCCCTCCGCTCATAGCGGCTAAGACCTTTGGCAAATTGGTATCACCTCTTTCTCTTGGAAGTAATCCCTTTTATTTTTAAGACTGACTAATTTTTAATATTATAACACCTCTCAGGTCCGAAGGTAAGGAGCTTTAAATATCGTCGCCGGTTAGGTCGATTAAATCAGTGTATCGAACGTTAATGATGTGTTTAATTTGATCTACATGACTCTCTTTTGATGACAATGATGACCTATCTAAAATTTAGATTAATTATAATTTTATTTATTCTTTCCCATAATTGTTGCTTCAGTCTGGTTAGCTGCGAGTTGGCTCAGTTTTCTAGTACTTTTTTGAAGTTAAATTTTCCCTAACGTTTAATTTGAATTAAACGATAATTCTGGATAATCAGGATGATTTGGCCGTGGAAGGAATGCTAGATTAAACTCATAATCCGGTTAAACTTCCGCTGATTTAGCTTAAGATGGAGTACTACAAGTGCTGTTTTTTAACTGAGTTTCTTTATAAAGGAAGGTTGTTTTGCGGGAATCCGCGCTTGAAGTTATTAAATTAAATGGTTATAAAGTTTTTAGCGTAGGGGTTTCGGGATATTAAGATAATTATATCTATATGGTAATATTTAACCGGCTAGTGGTGCTTTTGCTTGACCAGAGTAGCTCGTATGGTTTATAAGAAGAAATCGCTTTTACTTCAGCCTCCCCGCGGTAGTGAAAGCTTATCTAAAAAAGTAAGAGAGGCTTAAACTAATATGAGCGCGTTGCCGGTCTGGGATATTGACCCTATTGCCTTCGTTATTCCTCTGGTGAATCTACCGATTCGTTACTACAGCCTCATTTTTGGCGTGGTGTTGGTGGGAGGTTTTTTATTGTTCCGCTGGCAAATAGTCCGGGGCCGGGGTACGGACGATGAGGCCTTCTCCTTTGTTCTACCTGGGATGTTAGGAGTTATTCTAGGAGCCCGGCTGGGTCATGTTTTATTCTATAATCTGGATAAGTTCCGGTACGATCCGGTTTGGCTTTTTCGCATTTGGGAAGGCGGTTTAGCTAGCCATGGGGCAGCGCTTGGGTTAGTCTGCGCCTTCTGGTTTCATTCCTATCAATGGCGGCGGCCTTTCTTGGATATCTGCGACCGCTTTTCTTTTTCCGCCGCTCTGGGAGCGGCCTTGATTCGCCTGGGTAATTTTTTCAACTCGGAAATTGTAGGTCGCTTTACCGACGGTCCTTTAGGTATCCGTTTTCCTCGTTTTGATTTGCTACCGCCGCTTCTGACCCCGGCTCGCTACCCTAGCCAATTAGTCGAATTTTTTCTGGGCCTGACTGTGTTGGGCACCTTATTCTGGCTGGACCGACGCTTGCATCAGGAAGATCGGTCGCGCGGAGCTCTAGCAGCGGCTTTTCTCATTTTCTATTTTATGGGACGCTTTCTAGTAGAATTTTTAAAGGAACGCCACGGGGCTGTTGACAGTTTTATATTGTCACGGGGACAGCTTTTATCCTTGCCTGGTTTGCTCCTAGGGTTGGTTTTGGCCATAAATCTCGCCCGCCGCCGATCGCGGCTGGACTAAGTAGAAATATGGCTGAAAACCGTTGGTCGACCCCCACTGGGCCACTCTTTCAGGGCCGAACCTGGCCCTTCTTTCTGGCCGCCGGGGGGGGGCTTTTGCAAACCCTCAGTTGGCCTGAGCCTGGTTGGTGGCCTTTGTGTTTTGTAGCCCTGATCCCGCTACTTTTAGCCGCTGAAGGTCAAAGGAACCGCCGGTCTTTCGCTCTGGGCTGGGTTTACGGGTTAGCTCTGGTCTTATCGTCCCTGCCGTGGCTAGCGGATGTTTTAGTCGACTACGGTAGGCTGGGTTTGCTCCTAGGTTGGTTTATTTTTTTGCTTCTTGGTGCCTTTTTGGCTCTTTATCCAGCCCTTTTCAGTTGGATCATATCTGGGGAGACGGGCCGTCCGATTCGTCGGGTGCTTGTCGGTAGCACGGCCTGGGCCGGTTTAGATTGGCTCAAAAACTGGGTCTTTACCGGCTTTAATTGGACGCCTCTAGCTGGTCCTTTGGTCCTTTCGTCAGAGATGGGTCAGGCCGCCGATCTTTTCGGTATTTACGGCCTCGGTTTTTTTGTGGCTCTAATTAATATGCTTTTGGCCGCTGCTTTAACTACTCGTTTTAAACCAGGTGCTGGACTTCGACTTCTGTTAACCAGGGTCGGGTTCTTAGCTATGGCTCTGTTCTTGATGGGGGTAGCTTTTATTTATGGCTGGGGTCAGTTCATTCGCTGGGAGACGGCGGCCGCCTCGGCCCCTCGGCCTCTGGTTATGGCGATACAGCCGGCCACCGACCAGCTCCAAAAATGGGATGAAGCCTACCGGGACAGCCTTTTAACTTTTTACGACTACTTAGCTCGGACCGCTGGACGGCAGAAACCTTGGTTGATTTTGTGGCCGGAGACCGCTCTCCCTTTTATCTTCGACTATGACTATCTAGAAACGAAATGGCTGAAAGATTTGAACCGGGATCTGGGCGGTCTGAGTTTGGT
>LQAA01000128.1 GCA_001577715.1 Candidatus Adiutrix intracellularis
TTTGGTAGGGGTGGCCGGGACTAATGGTCTCTGGCAAGAGATGAAGCTTTACAACCGTATGCTTCTGTTTAAGGATGGCGAAGCTGGACTCTGGTACGATAAAAACCACTTAGTGCCATTCGGCGAATATCTGCCACTGGAGTGGCTACCATTTTTAAAATGGCCCTTTCTGCAGGGCCTTATCGGAGCGGCCGGTACCTATGCGCCTGGGGTGCCTCGGCAACTACTGGAACTGCCTCTTTCAGAATCGGGCGGGGGAATAAGGGTTGTGAAGTTGGGGGTGCTGATCTGCTTTGAATCAACCTTCCCCTATCTGGGACGGGATCGAGCGCTGGCGGGTGCTGATTTGTTGGTAGTGCCCACCAACGACGGTTGGTTTGGTCGCAGCCGGGCCCCAGGGCAACACCTTCTGGCCGCGGCCATGCGGACGGTTGAGATCCGTCGTCCTTTGGTTCGGGTTGGTAACACCGGTATCAGCGCTGTTATCCATCCTTCCGGTCGGATCACTCAGACGACCCCGCTTTACAAGGCTGGCGTATTCCCCTTGTGGGTACCTATTTTAACCCCGGCTGACGAGATAACGACTGTTTTCGTTCGTTGGGGTTACTTTCTGGCTCCTTTGCTGGCCGTCCTTACGAGTATTTTAGCCATATTTCGCTTCAGGGAACAACTAAATCCGCTGAAACGACGGGTTCCCGGATTTGTGTCTAACTAGGGTGATGATATTGTCTAGCACCAAAGAGTTAGGATGTTGCGAGAGCTACATCGCGGCGGTTAATTCTGTCACTTCCCGCGGTTCAGTCGTTTTAATCTTTAAAAAGAAGGTACCTTTAGGTAGTTTGCTCACCCTGCTTTAACCTAACAAGTTCTCGGCTGTTTCAATGGCCGAAGGTGAACTTTACTTGCCGTAAAATTTAGTTTTAAAGTTGGATATATTTTTATAATTAATACCTTCCGGTTCTTAAGTAGCCAGGAGTAGCCTATAGCTATATTTTCTAGCCTGGGCCGTGAGTTTTACAATAGCTCTTTTGAACAGTATCGATTTAAGTACTGGGATGAATTTTTTAATCTCATTTAATGATCAAAAAGCCTTCGACTCCTTTGGCTAGGGTTACTTTCATCTAGAAAAAAATATTAGTATCAATTGGTTGATGAAAACTTGATGGGTTTTATCGCTATTTAAAGGGGAAAGGTTAATCATCGAGGCTTAATTTTATTTGTCTTGTTGTTAAACAGCCCTTTGATGTTGTAGGATTTATTGTCTAAATTTAGAAACGGGTTAGAAGAGAGGGCTGATTTAAGCTGATTAGATATTTTTTGGGCGTCTACAGCGGTCTTGCTATTAAAGTATAATCGTTCATGGTAATTATCAAATGAGATATAATTATATATCGATAGAATAGTATGCTATATTATGATTATAGAACCAAGCAAACTGCACGATACAGTGTTTTAAGTTTTCCAGCATTTGGATAAACTGAAATATGTGCTTGAAGTTTTACAAGACGAAAATGTTTTGTTACGAGCAGAGAATATTACTTTATGGGATAAAGTTATCGAACTAGAAACTAAACTAGCTAGAACTTTAAATAATTTCAGCAGCTCATTAAAACCTTCATTGTCTTATATTATTAATCTCCATCAATAAAAGAAGCGCAGTAAAAAGTGTAAAGTCGAAGTGTAAATAATGATATGGCCATCATTTTCGTACGCTTTTTATCTCTGGAGAACTTGATAAAATTAAAGCCTCTATATTAGAGTTAAAAACTTACGATTGCGGTAGAAAATTAATTACCAAATTAGATAAAGACATTGTGTAGTAACAAATTAAATTTGTTATTAACTTCCGGCGATTTACCAAATATCGTGGAAGTGCCTATTGTTGTAAACGTTGTGGAGAGATTTATTGTGATTAGATACCATTTGAAATTATTGGTACTGAGTACATAGGTTCAAATTTGGTCGTCTGTCTGGCTTTTTAAAATGCAAACCCAGACCTCGAATAGTCTTTGCAATCTTTTTGTAGCTGAAGTATTAAGATACCTTGTCAGCCGTGGGGAGATAGATAATATTTTAAGGAAAGTTTCCGCTACCTTGAAAGCTTCTTATAAAGAAAATTTGGATGTTCTATCCGGGCAGCTCTTGTTAAACATAGACGAGACCGAACACAAAGAAGATGTCCATTATTTTTGAACTTTGATTTTTCGAACCGATTTCCTTGTGGTGTTCGAAATATTAGTTTATCGATCGCCAGAAATTTTCCGATCAGTTTTGAGAAAAAATTTTGCCGGATTACTCGGCTATAATTACTATTCAGCCTATCACAAAAATTTAAAAGACTGCTAAGACTAGGCTTAATTTTAGCTGGCTTATTTTATTAGGATTGCACAATTTTTAATAGGAAAACAGAACTCGGAAGTCCGAACTTATAGATTAAAGTTTTTGGGACGATTGCGACGCTTGTTTCGGTTTCATCATTGGTTTAGAATGAAAGTTGAGGCAACTACCTACGGTAATTTACAAAAATATAGAGAACGTTTATGAAATAAGGCCTTTAAGGCTTCGGTAGTGAAAGAAGTTTAGAAATCAGCTAGGTATTTTCGTAAAGGTGTTGATTCATAGTTGTGTTTCACCGTCAACCTGTAATTAAGTTTATTAATAGTTTAGCTAAGCAAATTATTTGTTTTGTAGTTCTAGATAGGGCCGTTACTTAGGGAATTAGTTCCGGAAATAGGCGTAACTGATCAGAGCGTATCCGGACAGCTAATGCTACCTAATACTATGAGGAAGTAGTCTTTCCTTCAACCTTTGCGCCAGGCTATCAACTCTTTTTATATAAAAAGTAAGCACATATTTAGCTATTTAATTTGTAAATTTTCGCTCGCAAAAAAAACACGTTTCGTGAATGATTATAAATTTATTATCCAGGGATAAAGAGGGCATGATCTTGGTTAGGGTTAATTTTTTCTAGTTTGAAAGTGGCTTCACCATCAGTTAAGTCTATAAAATTAAGTACCCTTTAAGGTAGTCTCTTGGTTAAAAAGTTGGGGCTGTGCTGTTTATATTTTTTTATTACGCTTAAGGAGCTTTATTTACATTCTTTTTATGCGGGCCACCTTGAGACCATTTAGTTTAGCTCTTTCGTAGTTTAAGTAGTCGGTATAATTTGAATTAAAGAAATTTATCATTTTATTCGCTACTATTTCCGATAATTTATAGCCTCTTTTAACATAGGAAATTGAAATGTCGGTAGCGTCGTCTTAGCCAATCTCTCCTTCAGCCTGGCCACATGCTTGACTTAAGTCTATTATTGTGGCTCGCTAGTCATATTTTAGTAACTTTTTGTTGATGGGCTTAGGTCTAAATAAAGATGTTGAATGTGTAGCTACTAGTTTCGAAAGTAGCCTTGAGATATAAGCAATTGTTGTTGGTTGATTTAATTTTCAGAGCTACGAAAACTCTTCTATAAAATTACCTTATATATTATAAATACAATGAAACCATTAAAATATAAGCTGATAGAAGCATTTTTGATGCAGAAGACTAATATGCAGTTTGAGGATATTAGGGTTGAGTTGTGTATTTTATTACTAATGTGGTTTTTTCCGTTAATGGGGTCTTTTGACGAATTTGCGATTTATATGTCAAAAATTGGGAATTCGGTTGGAAAAGAGTTAAAGGTCTATCGGATATCTCCGATAAACTCTTAATTCAATTGGAAAAGAGTTAAAGGTCTATCGGATATCTCCGATAAACTCTTAATTCAATTGGTAGCGGGGCTCAGATTCGAACTGAGGACCTTCGGGTTATGAGCCCGACGAGCTACCTGGCTGCTCCACCCCGCAATATTTTTAGAATTATACTTTAATCTTCTGAAAATGTCAAGCCGTCCAAAATTAACTAGTTTACTTGCCGGTCTTATAATGTTTAAATTATTATCCAGAAGTATAAATAAGTTTGTATCTTTATCTCCGCCTGGCTTGGCTCGTTATAGTGAATTATCTTGCTAATTTGAATCTTATTTTAGTCTAGTCCGCTAAATTTTTACCTGGAGAAGAATTATAATGGCTGCTCTAAGTCAGTTTTGTCTTCCTGAAAACTTGGGCCTGCGATTTATGGGACTGTATCGGTACTTTCGCCTCGGTTTAGATTAATGTGAGGCTGGAGAATATGATCGATGCCGTTTTCACCACCACCTGGGGACTCCTGCTTTGCTTCGCTGGCCCCTGGTGAACTGCCCGGCTCATCTTATTAGTGGATATTTTAAGTGAATTCGAACTTATTATCAGCCTAAATGAGTTGGATTTAGCCCGTGGGGTGGAGGGGCATAGTTTAACGGGGTGATTGCTGGGGCGTTCTTTTATCCGATTTACCCGGTGTATATACAGTGGAGTGCTAAGTGGTTATCACCGCCTAGGAGGCCGCCGGTCTTAGCTGCTTAGAAGAGCTTATAAACTCTGACGTTTCAATGTTTAGTGCTATTTGGAAGTAGATGAGGGATGTTTCTTGAATAGTAGCGGCTGGATGGCGAAGGGGCACAGTATTGCAGTTTGTGTTTTCACCTCATTGTCCAGCCTAAGGCGTTAGCGCTTCTGATCACTCTTTCACTGCTGGTCTTGCTGAGTCGGGTTAGGAAACTGGAATTGGGGGCCGTGGGTTATACTTATAATTAGTTAATCCTGCAGGCAGAATGTATTTTGGAAGCGGCGTTATTTTTTGAAAGTGGCAGGGTGGTTACGACGCTGGGGGATTAATGGCTTGTTGGTCCCGGCCGCTCTGGAATCGCTGACCCACTAAATCGAAGCGGCTAATGTAGACGTAAAAAATTTAACTTCAAAACTTATAGGTGGATGGATGGTTCACTAGCGCCAGTTCGGAACACGGTGACTCATTGGCTTGAAGTTTTAGTTTGTGTGAAACTAACTATTTTGGTAGCAGCAGGTCTGAACGACGACTCTGGGGGATTTACTGTCTTGGTTGATTAGGTTGCCGGTTTATCCGTCGATTAAATCTTGCATATTTCCTGCTATTTTTTGGTTTATGTTTATTTTGTCTTTGCTACAGATCTGGATCTACTGCGGTACTTCCAGAATATTGTTTTAGCCTAGCTGCGGTGAGTACATTTAGGTAATGTTTGAGTTGGCTTAGTTTATTCGCAGAAGGTGGGATAGATGTCCATTGGGCGCGTAGGACCATCAGAGAATCGCTCTGAGCCTTCACGTCTAGAATGTTGCGGACGGTGTGTTCACAGGGCTAGTTTTTCGAGGTGGTCTAGGAAAGTTTATAACGGGTCCCATATTTTAGATAACGGTCTAGATAAGGTCCAGTTACCTTAGGACGGAGGGTAGTTATGTGGGTTAACTTTTTCCTTGCGGCGGTGGAGAGGTCGGGGTACAGGTCAAAAGGTCTAATTTTCTTGCCATATCATTAGCCCAATTTAAAAGGAATAGAGCCTGTTCGGCGGTGGCCTGACCACCACCTAAGTTTAAAAGTCCTTCAGAACGGATCAAAAGTTCGAAACGTACCCATTCTGATCCTAATTCCACAGCGAAATGAAAATCGGGTTTCCTACCCTCACTTGAGGTTTGGATTTGGTTTTCATTCCATAGTACCCGGGGTAAAGCTATCCAGTAGAGATCTTCTAAGCCGGAACGACGGGCCTGCTGGTTGAGATATACTCGTACTGCCGCCACTTCCTGAGGCTGAAGTTCGTCAAAAAGAATTGAGCGCATGGGGGGACCGGCGGCGGAGGAGAATATAAATGATGGCGTCGGTTAGGCTCCAGAACCAGACAAGCGCGATGGGTAATAAAATCCAGCCTAGACTGCTAGCTTTCGGGGCCAAAGCGGTCTGGAGGTCGCCTAAATTTAAAGCGGGGCCAGCCAAAATTTTAGCTTTTAAAGAGGGCCAGATCAGCGCCAGATCTAGACTTAGTTTTATTATCACGGTCGAGACTCCCAGAGTCGTGAGTCCACTCATAACTGCGCCCCGGGCCAGGCGCCCGGTCAGTATTTGACCCAGACCCGGTAGAACCAGAGCCGATAGGAGTAGGGCTACTCCGGGTGATGGGTGAAAGGGTTTAGGGGCGGCCGGGGGGGGGCGGAAGGGGGCGGTAGTCATTGTTTCATCTCTTTAAATGTTTCAGCCGCGGCGTCTAGCGCGGTTTCAATATCGTCGGGGATAAAGCCGGCGGAGGTGAAGCAGGTTTCAAATTGGCTGGGGGGTAGCCAGACGCCACGGGCTAGCATACCTCGCCAGAAAGCCCCATAAAGGATGGTGTCACTTTTTAGGGCTGAGGCGTAGTCTCGAACTGGCTCTCCGGTGAAAAAGAGGGTGGACATGGAGCCGATCTGGTTGCTCCAGACTAGCAGCCCGTTTTCCCGGGCTAAATCCGTGAGGCCAGTCGTAAATCTTTGGCTAGCCGCACGGATTCGGCCGTAAATTGAAGATTGAGTAATTAGATAGTCTAGGGTAGCTAGGCCGGCGGCTACGGCCAGGGGGTTGCCGGAAAGAGTTCCGGCCTGATAAACGTCACCGGTTGGGGACAACCGTTCCATGATTTCCCGGCGGCCGCCGAAGGCGGCTAGAGGTAATCCGCCCCCGATAATTTTACCTAAAATGGTTAGATCCGGTTTCAGGCCGAATTGTTCCTGGGCTCCGCCCAGGTGTAGCCGGAAGCCGGTGATAACTTCGTCGCAGATGAAAAGAGCACCGTATTGTTTAGTTAGAGCGGTTAGGGTCGGTAGAAACCCTGGCTCTGGTAGCACCACTCCCATGTTTCCAGCCACCGGTTCGATTATGACCGCAGCTACTTCATGGCCGTGGCGGGCGAAAATTGCGGTTAGGGCCTCCACATCGTTGTAAGGCACGGTGAGAGTCAATTCGGCTAGAGCAGCTGGAATGCCGGGGCAGCCGGGAAGGCCAAAGGTGGTCACGCCACTGCCGGCAATGACTAAGAGGCTATCAACGTGACCGTGATAACAGCCTTGGAATTTGATGATCTTGTCGCGGCCGGTAAACCCCCGGGCTAGACGGATGGCGCTCATAGCCGCTTCAGTGCCGGAATTAACCAGGCGGATCATGTCCATAGAAGGGTAGTGTCGGTTAATAAGTGCAGCTAGGCGGGTCTCGTTTTCAGTTGGAGCGCCGAAGCTAGTTCCCTTTTTAGCGGTTTCGGTTAATGCGTTCAGCATCCAGGGGGCGGCGTGGCCGCAAATTAACGGGCCCCAGGAGTTGACGAAGTCTAAATAAGAGTTGCCGTCAACGTCATAAATTCTGGCTCCCCGTCCCCGGGCTATAAAAACTGGGTCATCGCCCACTGCTCGGCAGGCCCGAACCGGGCTGTTAACCCCGCCAGGAATGAGCTGAAGCGCTTCGGTAAAGAGGTTTTTTGATTTTTTCACCTCGGGGCCTCCGTCTTGATATAAATCTTCTGAAAAATAGGTTAGTGAGGTTTTTTTTAATTCGCGTAGACTCTCCAGCACTCGCCACTGATCGGCCGGTACCAACTCCCTTATTTCTGCAATTCGGCTTAAAAGAGCAGTCCGGTCTTCCGCATGAATCATGACATAGAGATTGAAAGGCCAGGTCTGGGTCGGGCGGCGCAGATAACAGTGGGAAATATAGGCTAGACGGGCTAATTTTTCTCCGGTGGCCGTGGCTAGTTCGGGTAAAATTTGAAAAACCACCATGGCATTAGCCGAAAAACCAGAACGTTGATGCCATAGGGTGGCTCCAAGACGACGAATAAGCCCGTCGACCGCGAAACGCCATACTTCCGCCAGAATCTCATTTTCCTTCCGACCTAGGGCTAGGGCCAAGTCGTTGTAGGGGGTGGCCGAAAAAGAAAGGTTACCACTTAGATAATGAATTAGATGTTTGTCTGAAGTTTTAAGTTTCACTATTAATATTTACCATAAATCGCCGAAAAAATAAAACCCGCCGGGAAAAGAGCGGGTTCAGTAAATGGACGAGGCGGTTCAGATGGCTGTCCATGTTTCATCTAGAAGCATGAGACGGGCCGGTGGGGTGAAGTGGTTTTTAGCTTTCACGGCCGGATTACTTTTAGCAGCCAGGATGGGTTTGAATATTTTTTTAGTCAGGGCTTCTAGAAGGAAGCAACGGTTAAGCTCGTGCCCGGGTTTGTGCAAAATAAATTGGCCGATAATTGGGGCGCCGGCTAGAGCCAAATCACCAATAAAATCTAGAATTTTATGACGGACGAATTCATCGGGGAAACGTAGACCTTCAGGATTGAGAATGCCATCGTCGCCGACGACCACGGCGTTATCTAATGAACCGCCAAGAGCCAGACCTTGGTTACGCATTTTCTCCACATCCTGAGCCAGGCAAAAAGTGCGAGTTCGGCTGATTTCGGTAGTAAAAGTTTCTTCGGAAGCTAGATAATAAAAACACTGCCGGCCAATAAGTCCGTCAAAATTAATGTGGGCTTCCACGGCAAAACGAGCAGCCGGTCGCACTTCAATGGACTTGTCGCCCAGAGAAAAACGGTGCGGGCGGTCGACCAGGTAAATGGGGCGGACGGCATCCTGCTTGGTCAGACCGGCCAGGTTTAAGAGATGCACCCATTCTGCAGCAGAACCATCGAAAATAGGTAGTTCCGGACCATCCACTTCTATCAGTAGATTATCTACTCCCAAACCCGCTAGAGCGGCCATGAGATGCTCAATAGTGCTGAGGTGATTTTCACCTCGGCCCAGAGTAGTGGCTAGGACTGTATTAGTGACATTAGTCGGGTTGGCGGCAAGGGGTGGGGCGTTGAACAGGTCGGTACGTTGAAAAATAACGCCGCTGTTCACTGGGGCTGGTTTAAGACGGACGGTAATATTTTGCCCGGTATGAAGACCGAGACCTTGGGCAGTTATTTCATTATGAATGGTTTTGGGTCGCATATTTTTAACTCCTGGAGCTACCCTGTTTTTTAAAAGGGTGCAGATTTGGTCTGTTCTTTAGACTATAAATCTATGTTATAGCAATTTTTAAGCCAGCCATAGAGCGAAGCGAGCTCTAAATAAGGATCGCTATATTAAATGGTTGATGGCAACTTAAAAAATTTTGGGTTAATGGGGCCGCTGCTGTGGCAAAAAAACTACACTTTAGATGTAGTCAATCAGCTACACTTGGGGAGGGGTTAGTTCGGTTTGGGGAGTTCATTTTTTCTGAATAACGATGGTCAGGGGGTCGCTGTGATTCAGGGCTAGAATATCCGCCGGGTTAGTTTTAGTCATAAAATTAAGGTGGTTATTCATGGTGATTATTAAGTGAGGTATAATTATATATTAACATAAAAGTATGCTATATTTTGATTATGGAATCAAGCAATCCGTAAGATAAAGTAATTTAAGCGTTCCAGTACATGGATGAACTTGAATATACGCTTGAAGTTTTACGCGAGTAGAATGATTTTTCATGAGTAGATAATATTACTTTGCGGGATAAAGCTACTAAATTAGAAACTAAATTAGTTGGAGTACGAAAAGAATTTAAGTAATTTATCAAAGTTCCCGATGAGTTAAAAAGTTGACTGTTGAATTAGCTAAAGGTATTATGCAGCAACAAATTGGATTGATTATTAATTCCCGGTGGCTTAACGAATATCGTGGAGCTACCTATCGCTGCGAAGGTTGTAGATAGATTTATCGTGGCTAGATATTGTCTGAAGTTATTAACACTAGATTTATTAGTCTAAATTTGATCGACTGTCTAGTTTTTTTAAAAGGCTAGGCCAATACCTAGGTACTTATCTTTGTTATTTTTTGTGGCTGAGGTGTGGGATACTTTGTCAGCTATAGAGAAATAGCTAATACCTTAAAAAGTTTTCGTTGCTTGAAGGTTCCTTATGAAGAGACTCTGAATGCTCTCTCTGAATAGCCGTTGTTAAATATAGACGAGACTAGACATATAAGGAGAAAGTTATCATTTTTGGGCCTAGATTTTTCGGGCTGTTTTCTTTGTGGTGTTAAGAATATTGGCCTATCGATCGGTAGAGGTTTTCCAATTAGTTTTTAGGAAATATTTCGTTGGGTTGCTCGGTTGTGATTACTATTAAGTCTATTACAAGTATCTGGAAAGCTACCCGGCCCAGGTTTAATTTTACCAGGCTCATTTTATTAGAGGCGCACGATTTTTATCAGGAAACTGGAATTCGGAAGTTCGAAGTTATAGATTAAAGCTTTTAGAATGATTGCGACGTCTGTTTATGCTTCATTATCGATTTAGAAGCGAAATGGTGGTTTATATCCGTGTTTTATCGCCAACCCGAAAAACAAGCTTACTAATAACTTAGTTGAGTAAACTATCCGTTTTGTGGTTTTGGACAGAACTATAACTCAGGGAATCCATTCTGAAACTGGGCGTAACTGATTAGAGCGTATTTAGACGGCTAATGCCACTTTGCACCATGAAGAAGTACTCTCTTCTTCAATTTCTGCACTAGACTATTGATTCTTTTTATATAAAGTAGGTATATCCTTTACTACTCAATTTATAGACCTTAACCTGTAAAAAAAATACGTCCCGTGAACGGATACAGGGTTCTAGAGTTCTTTAGTCACAATCTAGCATGGCGCAGTCCTAATTCCACGGAGAATAAGCCAGGGGGATGGTGTTAAATATTATGTGGGCTCGCTCTTCTTCTATCCTAAGTATTTTTTTGCGATGGAATTGTAATTTTCAATTTAGGTCCCCCCCACATTCGGTTTAAATTCCGGCATCTAGTCATAATAATAATGTTTCAGTAAGATTTTTTATCGACTATTTTTAATAATTTAAGCGCCGCTGGGTTGTAATTAACCGCCCTGGTCGTATTATCAAAAAAATATAAGATGGTAGCGTGAGGTTTGGCATGTTACACAGATTTTCTCTGGTCGCTTATTTCCGTAAGGAAGTAAAGATTAGTTTAAAGTTGCTTAACGGCTGTATCGTTACTGCGGCTATAATTAAAATAAAGGCTAGGCTAAACGCGATTTACATGTTGTGCTGTAAAGAATTTATATAAGACATGTTATAGTTTATGCCTGGAATGCTGACTACTTTATCATTAGCAATGATGGGTAGCTTCACTTACACTAAGGCGCTCCATTTATTAATTGTGGGCTTTGTAGAATAGGTTAGAGTTTTTATTTTGATAGTTTCGGTGATAAATTTAAGGAGCGTGGTATTCTTATTTCAGACTGGCCCGCTCAACTACTCGGTATAGTTATCCATCTGTGTACTCGCCGACATGAGAAAAATATAGCTTAATTTGACCAAGTTTATATAATATAATGTAAATTGGGTTAAAAGAGTTTTTGATACTGGTTAGCTTCTGTATCTTTTCCAGAATTAATCCGTCCCGATCTGCTGCTCGAGAAACTTTGGGTCGTGCATTTTAGGGTATAGTTTTTTAATCAGTCTGGCTACACTTATAAGAGTATCAGTACATGATTTTTGGATGTACTCTTAATGTTATACGTACAGGCCGAGGTTCACATAGAAAGCGACTAGAAGTCTTAATCCGCCTAAAAGCAGATAAGCCCATATTTTTGATTTTTATGACTTGTTTTATTCCTTAGTGTAAGCCAAATGAATTATCCGAATTATTAGATGGTGTCATTACGAGATGAAAATATCTTAAATTGTAAGTAACTAATAAACAAATAGGGTCTAGATAAATGGTTTATTATATTGTAACGACGCTATCTATAAAGATGACTGATATAGCGTCAAGTCGTTGTTTTTGTAAAATCAGGGTCTCAATTTTTGGTGAGTAAGTTTACCTGAATTAGATTTAGGTAAACGTTTAATTAAAAGACTTCCATAATTAATCCTTTTTATTTTTTATTGGAAAGGGGTAAGTCAAAAATATAAATAGTTAGTTGGGCGACGGAAAAGTTAACCAACTTTACGCGTGGGTGAGGGGGACTAAAGGCACGGTTATTGTAAAAAAGAAGGAGAGTAAGTAAGGACTGTGCTAAATTACGAGGCGGTTGGAATAAGTTAACCGGCATTAGATGAGACATGAAAATGGTTGTAATCGGAGTTTAAACTTCAACTAAACTATCATCATTATCCTTTTCTGGCGAGCTAGATGAATAAACCGTTGTTTGACCAATCCTTAAATATAAATCAAGATCACCTACTTAGTGGGTGGATTGGTTACTCCCGTAAAGAAATCAGTACGGTAACGCCTGAGGGAGTTCTAAATAGTTTATCAAATATATTATATCCACAAACTTGTCTTTAAAGGGGCTATTCCTGGTTGCCTTTATTTATCGACTCATTTGGTAAATAGATTAATGTATTCCTCTAACGTTAGTTGGCTAGCTACTCATATAATTTATGTAATATTTTGCCCATATTAGTCTTGAGTTTCCCGTAGATTATTTGTCTACGGTACTTTAGCGCAAGTACTACAGTAATTCTTATTTTAGAGTTACATGATAAGAATGAAGGCCGGATTAGTATATTTGTGGTGGTGAAACGTTTGGTATGATAGTCTTGAGGAGCGCATCCTAGGAGGTGAAAACGCGATTTATGCTGTTGGTCCAGAGATAAATTAAGAAATAATTTTTAGTACTGAAGTTATTTTTACGCTTTCTATTATAGTGTTTTGATTAATTAGTAAACTCTATTCATTGTGAATGCCAGCAAATTAAATATTACCAGGAACACGGTGAAAGTTTTTCTTTGTGTTCGAAATTGTGTTCCAGATTATAGCCGCTATTTTTTAGAAGATTGAAGGTCTCATTTCCTATTTTTAATTAATTCCTATCATGTCTGAGCAAGTTATTAGTATTATTTTTGGAAGGGTTAAGGATGGTAATGAGGTTATGGGTTGAAGGCTTTATTTTACTAGTGTGGTCTGTTATTCGAAGACTGATTCAGTTGATTTTCAAATAATTTCCCCCAGCACGAATTGAAACTCCCTTTAGCTATTTATATTGATATTCTTTTTAGCCTTTGTCTGGAATAAACTTGCATAAAGATAAGCCACTTAGTTTAATTCCTAGAAAATATTCTTTTAAAACTTTATGGTTGGAAGGTTTATAGGTAAAGATGTAGATAAGCTCAGGCTATAAAATTTTTTCGTAGAATGGCTGGTGGGTATAAAGGTTGTTACCCAAAAAGATGGGACGTAGTTTGTTGATCTTTAAAGTCTGCTTATTCAGTTTAGTGTGAAGCGACTTTTTATTTGCAGTCTTATTTTTTATCCTTGTCTTGTGGAGTTATAAATTCTGGAGCTAGGGGTAGAGCTATGTTTTGGTCCGGTGTGATAATAGTGGCTCCTAAAAATCTGTTAAAACATTCTATGTTTCCATCGAAATACTTTTTGGTAGAGTATTTTTGGTGATGTATTTTATAGGAATTGAAATACTAAGACCTATCTAGAGCAGTTAAAAATCTGTCGCTGAATAAATTAAGACGCTTCAGGATGTCTATTGGATATAACTCAAAAATAAAATTAAAAAATATCGAGTTAAAACGGTAATTTATAATTTAATCTAGCATCTGACGAATATGGTTATCCAAAGGAATTTATACGTTTTTAAAAAGAGGTTGCAAATTAGAACGATCATGCAATCCTTAAAGAGTGCATCGATGAGTCAGAAAGAAAGGACTCTGTATGAAAAAAATAAAAAATGTCGTCAAGCATGTGTTAGGCATGGAGTAATAAGAATTCTGATCGAAACGCTTATCTAGCGTCTCTTCAGCTTGCTCCCGAAGTAAGAATATATATTTCTCTAAATACCTCGTGAATATAGTTTAACTTAAAATTAAGTATGTTTCGATAAACTAAATATAAAGTATGCCAAAATAAGAATCGTTGCAAATACTATTATCCCCACCTTGTATATACTAAACTATTCTTATCCATTCAGGCAGTTTCCTCATATCCTCTTGATGCAATTGGTAAATCTTTATTATTTTAATATTCTAAGGCTTCTTCAACTTAGAGCTAGAGCTAAAAAATATCTGTTGCTAGCATAGCTAGTGGTTTTTTAGGCTTAAGCTCGCAGTAAAAATAGATTAAATTACAAGATATTTTTTAACAAAATTTTCTTTCCTCTTTAAACTACTATCCGTTGTGGTCAAGATAAGTCTTAATTTTTAAACAGTCTTGGTGGCATCGTTTCTACTATTCCCAGGGTAATTCTATCTAAAGGCTTGTTTGAAGCGGTTTAACTTTAACTTAAGCTCTGTGTCAGGCGTAAGGGAATAAAATTGCGGAAGTATAAGCGTGGCTAGCTTGAAAATAGCGTATGGGTTCAATAATAAAGAGGGCTCATTTTTCGTGCCTTCCGATCTGCCTCTTGACGGGGTTGGGAGAAAATGTTATATATTATATTTAAAGCTTTACTAAAGCTCGTAAGTTTTTATCAAAATATTTTCTTTAAGGATTAATTTTTTATGAAGGCCGTCGTTGCCAGCCAGATTTTTAAACTAACCGTCGTTTTCGGTTGTTGATTGTAGCTTTTGTTTAGCCATTTCGGCTGGGTACCTAGTTCACGGTAGGTCGGTTAATTAGAAACCCATATTAAAAAGCGGCCAGGCGGGGAGCCTGGCTTTTCTTTTTTATCATTTTGTTAAAAATTCGGGGGATTACCTCATGTTCGACTCTAGACGTGTCACTTTTTTTGACACCACCTTGCGCGACGGTGAGCAGGCCGCCGGTGTTAATCTTAACACTCTGGAAAAACTGCAAATTGCCCGGCAGCTGGCTAGAATGAGAATTGATGTTATAGAAGCCGGTTTTCCCGCTACTTCACCCGGAGATTTTAATTGTGTCAAAGCTATTGCTTGGGAGGTTAAAGGCGTAACTGTAGCGGCGCTGGCCCGCACCAAAGAGGGCGATATCAGAGCCGCTGCTCAGGCTCTGGCTAATGCGGAACGATCTCGTATCCACATTTTCATTGCTACTAGCCCTATTCATATGGTTCATAAACTCCGCATGACTCCGGAACAAGTGTTATCGGAAACCCGGGCTAGCGTCTCCTTAGCTAGTTCGCTAGCCGATGAGGTAGAATTTTCGGCCGAAGATGCTAGTCGGTCGGACCCGGATTTCCTTATTAGTCTTTTTAAGCTAGCCGTTGATTGTGGGGCTACTATTTTGAATATTCCTGATACGGTAGGTTATGCTATACCCGATGAGTTTAGGCAGTTTTGCCGAACTATTATTGATGGTGTGGCTGCGTCAGAAGGAGTGATTTTTTCCGTTCATACTCATGACGATTTGGGTCTGGCCGTGGCCAATTCTTTGGCTGCAGTGCGAGCCGGAGTTCGCCAGGTTGAGGGTACCGTTAATGGTATGGGTGAACGCGGGGGTAACGCCGCATTGGAAGAAGTGGCTATGGCCCTAGCCACTCGGGCTGATATTTATAACCTAACTATCGGGCTAGATACCACTCGCCTGTATCCTGTGAGTCGTTTAGTCTCAAAACTATCGGGGGTGATGGTGCCGCCTAATAAGGCTATCGTCGGGGCTAATGCTTTCGCTCACGAGTCCGGTATACATCAGCACGGGGTTTTAGTTCACCGTGAGACTTATGAAATAATGAAAGCTGAAGATGTAGGAAGTGTGCCGGCGGTGATGGTTCTGGGTAAGCATTCCGGACGCCACGCTTTTCGTGACCGACTGGAATCTCTGGGCTACCAATTAGATGATGAGCAGATTAGCCGGTCTTTTAATATTTTTAAATGCCTATGTGATGAAAAGAAAGACGTCACTGACGGTGACATCGAAGCCATAATTTCTGACCAGGTGTTGACTGTGAATCCGGAACACCGCTTTGAACTTGTGGATTATGCCGTGAGTGTGGGCACGGGTCTGGCCACGGCTACGGTAGTTGTTCGCCGCGATGCGATTGAACTCCGTGACGCTGCTACCGGCAATGGTCCTATAGATTCTGCTTATAACGCTATTAAAAGGGCTATTGATTTCCATCCGGAGCTGCATAATTTCAGCATCCGGGCTACTAGCTCTCGTTCTGATGCGTTGGGTGAAACGGTAGTGGAACTTAAATACGGCGAAATTACCGCCCAAGGGCGGGGTGCGGCCACTGATATAGTCAAAGCTAGCATCCAGGCCTATCTGAACGCTGTCAACCGCCTCTACACCCAGGCTGCCGCCCGTGAAATAAAACTAGAGGAGGCGGGTGGGAATCGAATTGTCTTGAAGGAAAGGCGCCAGGACATAGGTGAGTAGCGTTGTTTTATTATCGGAAATATTCACGGCTCTTCCGAAAAACTAAAAAATGTTAGTTTGTTTAGACTGGACCTCCGGCGGGGCAATTTTTAATTTTTCTAGGTGACTATATTGACTGGGGGGAGTAGGGCTACGAAGTGGTGGAGACCGTAGTGAAACTACTCGGAAGGTCCTTAAACGGTATCCCCTTCTGGGTGACCATGGAGAATGTTCTTAATCTTCACCGATGGTCTAACAATGCTCTATTTTTTTTGCTAATAATCTGGCTGCTATAATATGTGATTATCCCCGATCACCTAACTAAATTTCCGTCGCTCACCTGATATGTACTGTAACTTTATTCTCTATTACGATACCAGCGAATACATATTAGTTCCTGCTAGCTTGGCCTTGGCCGCGCTCTAGCTGGACATAATTCTCAGGATATCTTGTGGATCTGCGATGAATCTCTGTAAAGTAACTGTGTCTTCGGTAAAATAGTGGTTTTTAGTTATATCCCCGTTAGCCTTTTATTGCCCTAGGGCGTCTAAGTTTCGACACCGGGACTATTTTCGGTGGTGTCCTGATTTATGTGATTCTATTAGAAATACGCTTTATCTATTCTGAATAAGCTTGGTTAGCTAACTCAATCAGTTTAGGCATGTTTATTTTGCCTAGCGGTGTGTGGGGTATTTCAGGTAGGTGGATGAATTGGTGTGGATAGGTCAGAGGGGGGAGGCCGGCCGCCTTTAAAGCCCACCATAAATCTGGCAGGGAGGGTTCGGGATCCTGGGTGACCAGTGCTAGCTTTGCACCTTTACTATTGTCTTCCAGTGCAATGATAGCGTGGGGTAGGTCGGGCCACAGGATGGCGGAGACTTTTTCAATAGCGGACAGAGAAATTATTTCGCCACCGATCTTGGCGAAACGTCGGAAGCGGCCTCTGATCCAGAGAAACCCTTCGGTGTCTATTTCTACAATGTCGCCGGTATCATGCCAACCATTCGCCGGGGGTTGAATAATCCCGGGCTGACTAGAATCGAGGTAACCTAGCATGATATTGGGGCCTTTAACCAACAACCGGCCCCCGCGGTCAATATTTTCAATCGGTTCAAGACGGGCGGATAAGCCTGGCATGAGTCGTCCCGCCGATCCGGAACGATAGTGGTGGCGAGTGTTTACAGCTAGCATCGGGGTGGCTTCAGTGACGCCGTAGCATTCAAAAAGCCGAATTCCGAACTTTTCGGTGTAGAGGGCTCGGGTAGCAGGTTTAACTTTTTCGGAGCCTGACAAGAAAAAATGTAGTCGAACAAGATCATAGGGGTTGGCGTTACGGCCCCAGGCGGCGGCAAAGGTATCGCTGGTCGCGGTCATGGTAGCTCGGGTGTCGTAAATAAGTTCGGTAACAAGGTAGGTGGAAAGAGGCGTAAAATAATTAAATAGTCGTATACCGTGCAAAAGGGGAAACATAACGCACAGAGTCAGGCCCATGGAATGGAACATGGGCATGGTATTGAAAAAAATGTCGTTTTCGTTGTTTTCAATATGGCACTTAATCTGCCAAGTGTTAGCTAGAATATTTCGGTGGCTTAAAACCACCCCTTTGGGTCGACCTTCAGAACCAGAAGTAAAGATGATGGCGGCGGGACTATTGGGCTCAGTCGGATGCGGTGACCAAAAAAAAGTAGTGGCTTTATCTTTCCAGCTGGAAGCTAAATCCTCGGTATATACAAAATTGACGGGTAGCTTATTCACTAGGGCCGCCATATTATCGTTTTTCAAAAAGAGTCGGGAACTTAGCACTGTTTTAACCTGGGCGGTGGCTATGGCCGAGATCAAAGAGGTTACGCTTTGGCTGTAGTTGAGTAGTACCCCCACCCGACCGGTAGACCACAGTCCTAAAAGGGTCAGGATAAGATTATTAGAATTGGGAAGTAGGAGACCTATGTTTTCGCCGGGTTGGCTTAGAGCTGTCAGACGCTGGCCTAAAAGCCGTGCTTTAGTTAGGCTCTGACGGTATGTTAAAGGCTCGCGTTCAATATCTTCCATGATGGGGCGGTTGGGCCCAAAACGGTCGGCGGCCCGGATGAAGGCTGTCCACAAATTACAGTCCCAGTCAGCGCTTTGAAAGCGGCATTCGGCTATGAGATCGAAAAGAGTATCACAGGTACGGCGGCGGTGATCACGCTGAGTTTCACCGGGTTTGGCCTTATTTTCCAGCTGGCGGGGCGCATGGACGGTCATTTTAATTTGGCAGCGAGGCGGATATTTCAAAATTGATTTTAGCCGGCTAAAACGGCTGTACTGCGAGCCTTCCAATATAACTGGTACTATGGGAGACTGGCTTTTAGCGGCGATAAGTCCCGGTCCCTCATAAATTTTCATTAGGCAGCCGGTGTCAGTGATGCGGCCTTCGGGAAAGATAACGACGGTCTCCCCCTGGGCTAGGCAGTCGATTAAACCTCGGATAGCCAGGGGTTGATTAGGATTTAATGGTAAAGTCTTGATAATACGTAGAAAAGGTTGAAGCCACCAAATCCGAGACCACTGGACGTCGATAGCAAAAGTTAGACGGCGGGGTAGGAAGGCTACAAGTAGGGGTACATCTATAAAAGAGGTGTGGTTGGCTACGATCAGAGCCGGCCCGTCGGCTAAAGATTCAAAGTGGGTGAGTCCGACCACTTCAGGACGCCAGATGATCTTTAGAATTAGGGTCGTCAGTCTTTTAAGATTTATTTCCGATAAAAAAAAGGGCAGGCCGGTTAGAAAGATGGTTAGGGCTAGTAGTATCAACCCTAGCCAAGTCAGCCCGGGGTGGAGATAGGGGCCTAGAGCGATTAGAACGATAAGGCTGATGAGCCAGGTAGGGAAGAAGACGCGCATAGTTGCCTTTTTTTAGTTCGAGGATCGATGGAGGTCAGGGCCAAAAGGAAGCGGCCGGCATCGGTGAGACTTATTTTATGGCCTCGCCAGGTCAGGCGGATTAGTCCCAGAGTGACCAGAAGTTTGGTTTGGCAGATATCTTCCGGGGTAAATTCAAACGGGTGCCAGCCGTCGGGTAGATATCCTAGGTCATTCAGCAGAGCTAGATCCTTCTCTGTTAGTTTTAGAGCCTCGGTGATACAGTCCGGGGATTTCAGTTCTAGATTCCAGGTGGCTAGATATTGTATGAGTCGTTTGTTACGGCTTTTGCCCGTGGGGTAAAGGCACCTACGTATAATAAAAGAGATTTGGCTTATTTTAATTCTGGTGCTCATTTAATCAGACTCCAGGGCCAGAGGGAAATTGGTTCGGCGGTAAAAACTAAAGGTTCTTGGCGGGTGGGGTGGCTAAGGGCTAGAGACCAGGCCCATAGGCCGATAGCTGGCCCGGGCCCAGTAGCAGGGCTGCCGTATTTAGCATCACCTACTATCGGTAGCCCTAGAGAGGCTAGTTGAGCTCGAATTTGATGTTTTACCCCAGTTTCCAAATCTATTTTCAGAACGGCTCCCGGTCCGGCTTTACGGTCTAACCGCCAATTTAAAACAGCTCGAACGCCCTTTTCTTCGGTTCGGGCCCGACGGGTGATTACCCCGTCGCGCACCAGTTCCTGTTCAAGCCGACCGCTGGGAACTGGGGGTGGGCCATCGACCAGAGCCAGGTAAGTTTTTTTGACTTGGCGTTCGCGGAACTGGCGACTGAGTCGAGCAGCTGCCTTGGAAGTTTTAGCCAGGGCTAGTACTCCGCCCACGGATAGATCCAGTCGGTGGACCAGACCTACGAAAGCTCGTCCCGGCTTGTAGCGGGCTAGATAGTGTCCAGCCCAGGTTAAGATGTCCGGCCTTAAGCTACCGCCATCAGGTTGAGCTAGAAAACCCGGCGGCTTTTGAATTATCAATAGATGGTTATCTTCGTATATAATAATTGGATCGCTCATTTCCATATTATAGCTTTTAAAGTTGGACAAAAAAAGGTTAAAATAAAAATATGTCCTCCCGCCGGAATTTAGATGAAACTAGAGAAAGCCTCAAGACCGAATTTGCGGCCGCGGGTTTAGAACTGTCGGTCGTCGAGATTGATAAGTTTTGGCGGCTTCATAAGCTATTGAAAGCTCGCAATCCTGCCGGAGACCTGACTCGAATACGTGGGTTTTATAATCTTTTGTACAAACATTACATTGACAGTGCCCAGGTTGCCGAATTTATTGAACCTCAGGGCCTAACTCTGGATCTGGGAACGGGGGCGGGGTTTCCGGGTCTGGTCTTGGCTATCCGCCGGCCGCTTTGGCCGCTGCTTCTGGCCGAACCTCGAGGGCGGCGCTTAGCTTTTCTGGAGGAAGCGGTGGAGATTCTGGGTCTAGCTAAGGTAAAAATATATCCCCACAAAGTCGGACCGCGCTTTGAATTGACTATCGATAATTTGATCACCCGAGACTTTGAGCCTACAGCGGCTACCCTGGCCCGAGCCGCTCAATTTCTTCCGCCAGGAGGTCGGGTTTTTCTAATGAAGGGGCCGGGGGTTGAGGCGGAACTTAAAATTGCGGCCGGGTTGGCCGAGTGGGCAAATTTCGATTTGGAAAGCGATCGGGCCTACCATCTCGGTTCCAGCGGGTTGGCTCGGCGCCTCATTGTTTTTCGTAAAAAAACTGGTCACCTCCGGCCGGTTGCTCCGCTCCCGTCCTACCTTCTAATAGAAATAGCTAGCCGAGAAAATCTTCGTTACAAAAGTTGGCTCCAATCTCTAAATGGCCGAGGTCTCCGGAAGAACAATCAGGTTCTGGTTTCCGGAGCCCGGTTTATTAGGGAAATTCTGGCGGATCATCCGGAGCGTGCAGTTGGTCTCATCGCCCGGCGGTTGTCGGAAGTGGAAGATTTCGTTATCCCTGCCCGGACTATCGTTTACATCATTCGTCCCGAACTTTTTTCCGTGCTCGACCTCTTTGCCGCTGGCCCGCCCCTTCTAATTTTAAATCCGCCGGAACTGCCGGCTTGGAACGGCAAATTGGAAGAAGAACTGACTGTCTTTTTACCATTTCAGAACCCGGCTAATTTAGGTGCGGCTATTCGTACGGCTGCTGCTTTAGGCGTACGGGTAGTTTTGCTGCGCGAAGCAGCTAGCCCTTGGCATCCCAAAAGTCTGCGGGCTTCCGGCCCCTCGGTTTTGGCGGCCGATCTGAAACTCGGCCCCGCTCTAGCTGAACTCCAAAATTTTAACTTGCTAGATTTGCTAGCTTTTTCCCCTCGGGGGCGTGACCTTACGAACGTTGTATGGCCCGACCGGGCCGGATTCGTCTTTGGCCTGGAAGGCCCGGGGATTCCGCCTAGTTGGCCTGAAGAGCGGCTTTTAGGCATTCCTATGAGAACGGGGGTGGAATCTTTAAACGCGGCTGCAGCTCTGGCCATGGCTTTGGGGGTCTGGCGGGCTCAACGTAGTTAAGGTGAGCTAGCGCGCTGAAGTTTTATCATCGAAGATAAATAATAACTTGTTATTACCTTAATATAGAGCATAGATAACGTTAAAATAGCGGGCGGTTAAATAGGGGCCGTCGCCGGCTTTAACTAGATCCAGTTCATTAGTTATTTGTAGATTGGGCCAGAATTAGGGCCGGTATAGAAAAACTTTCCTAAGTGTATAAGCGAGTGGTCTGCTTATCCCTATAAGGGGTTGGTACGGCAAACGCTTAAGGGTTGCGCTGAATGATTTGTCAAGTACGCCATGTTCACAGGCTTGCCCCTAAAGGGGGTATTCCTTTTTGTCTTTGTTTATTGACTCATCCGTAGATGAGACAATGTATTCCTTCAGGGTTAGTTGGTTAACCGTTAGGTCTTTCTATAGTTGGCTCCTGATGTATGTTACTATTATTTTAGTATTCTTACTTACTGTATTCACACAATACCTATGACACTAGAAGAGTCTGTTGCCATAATTGTATTTTTAGGTTGGTATGCCTATTAAATATTAGTAGTAAGCTTTTATTCTTTGGATAACCTATTGCCTCCGATATAGTGCATTTTAGTAGTATCCTTACAAATATGTTGAATATAACCAGGTTGGCATTCAGCCTCTATTATTTTCAAACCTTTCCTCCTAAACAATTCACGCAATATTTTGACTACATTGACTTTGAGCTTCTTATAAACCACCTACTCATGGTACTTCGAGGTAAATATTATATTATACTTACATTCTTGTTTCGGTAATCGTTTATAGGATGTATTTTTTTTGCAGGTGAAGGGTTATAAGTTGAGTAGTGAAGAATATAATTGCTTTGTATAGGAAAAAAAGTTGATAGTCTAGCGCAAAAATTAGGAAAGGGAGTATCCCCTCATGGTGTACAAGTGGCATTAATTATTTAGATGTGTTCTAATTAGTTACGCCTGGTTTTGCAACGAGTTCCATGGGTGACGGTCCTTTCTATAGAATCATAAAATGGATGGTCTGTTCGGTTAAGTTATTAGTAGCCTTAATCTCTGGGTTGGCGATGAAGCGTATGTACGAGTCACTATTTTTGCGGAAACGCCTGGTCAAGTTCTTAACTTCTTTTACTGCTAGAGTTTTGAGGCCTCGTTTCTTAGGTGTCCTTTGCATTTTTACAATTTATCGTGGATAGTTGTATCGGCTTTCGTTCTAAACCAATAATAAAGCTAAAAAAGGTGCCGCAATCGTCTTAGAGGGTTTAATCCATAACTTCGGGCTTCCGGAGTCTATTTTTTTGATAAAGTCGTAGATCTCTAATGAAATAAGCTAGATAACATTGAGCTTAGATTGGGTAGTCTTTTAAATACTTGTAATGGGCTGAATAGAAATCACAGTTGAGTAATCTGGTAAATCTTTTCCCAAAACTGAGTGGAGAACCTTTAACGATTGATTGACTAATATTTTGAACACCTGAAGAAAGTAGCCCGGAAAATCTAGGTTTAAAAATAATAACTATTTTCTTTGCTTCCGGTCTTATCTATATTCAGTTGGTCCTTAAAGGTATATTAATTAACCTTTAATTGATTGACCGTATTAATTATAGTATAGTTTCGACCATATAGTTTGGGATTTACTTTAAAATCTGGTTAAAATATACTATTCGTTGAAGGATGTATGCGGATACCAATATCACAATTAGGGCAAGGTGTTCTGCTCAAGAGAGATTTATTAGAGAAAAACAATCTCCGAGATACTTACTTACAACTAGTTAGAAAAGTACTCTTGAAGCTCTTAGAATAAGAGCTTCAAGAGTACTAGTTTGACCAAGGACATTCAGCCAAAATATTTATTTAATGTTTGAGTTATTAATCATAAAATAACTTGAATATTTAAGTAATAATTAAATTATTTAAGGGTGGATGTGTAATCCTCGATTTAAATATTTTTATGAAGAGACAACTTTTTGATAGGTTACACCTTGCGCGTTATTTGATTTGATTCATTTTTGTCAACGTAGTAGAGTTAAAGGAGTAGAGAAAAATTTCAAAATTTTTATTCTATTGCACTAGGAAAAGGAGTTTGAGAAAAAAGTTTCCTTCGGCAACACCGTTTAAGAAAAAAATATTAGCTTTCTAATTGATCTTAAGTTGTAAATAAAGGTGATAACTCGCTTTTGGAAGATAGCATCAGTTATAAGTCTTTTTTACGCCGTAGTTACAAAAAAATAGATAAAAAAGCATCTGAACGATTAATTTCTGCAGAAGCCCAAAAAAATAAAGAAGTAAAGAGAGTCGAGAGTTACTTTAAGACTATTGTCTTGATCTTGTTTCGTAAAGCTAAGCGAAAAAATTAGCGGTTAAATTAGAGGGTTACCAAAGCAAAAAGGTAAAAACAAAATTTACAGTATATACGAGCCGAAGATAATCCGTATAACTAGGGGTAAAAAGCACAAGGAAGGTGAGTTTGGTTTGAAAGTTTTAATAGCGGTGACTAAGACTCATGGTATGATTATAATTATCAAAAAATTTGACTAAACTCTCTACAATGGCGATATACTTAACGATATAATTCAATAAATAGCTAGGATTTTAAACTATAAACCAGATTTAGAAATTTATAATTTAGCTTATTAAGGCTGCAAAATAATTAAAGGGGTTTAAATATTAATACCAGAGAATCGAGGTTAAAAAATCAGCGAATCTAAAGAATAAAAAAACAGAAAATACAATAAGTGACGTAGTGCAATAGAACTAGTTAGTGGGCATTTTAATTCAAAAAATTGAATGTTTCGAAATTTCCTGAAATAAACTCTGGGAACTGAGCTTAATATTCTTATGGCCGTTTGCCGCTTTTAACTTCATAAAATATATGTGGAAAGCGATACTTTATTCGTAGTTAATGATTTTGAGACTTTTGACTATGTTTTATGCTAGTAGAACCCATAACGTTTGAGTTAATACCTGTTTTAAAAACTGTTTAAGAACCTACTATTTAACAAGGGCTGTTCGAGTAAAATATCCACGACTTCTTCATAAAGAGTCTTCAAGGCAGCGGAGACTTTCTTTAAGGTATTGATTATTTCTCCATGATCGACAGAGTATTCTAATACTTCAGCTACAAGAGATTGCAAAGATGAGTACGAAGTATGGGTTTTACCTTTTAAAAAAGCCAGACAGATAGTTAAATCTGGGTTTATCAATCTAGTGCCAATGACTTCAGATGATGTTTAACCATGATAAGTCTCTTCACAACTTGTTGCTGTATGATGTCTCCATCCGGTTTGGTAATTAATTTTCTAGAGCAACTGCAGGGTTTTAACTTTAAGGTAAAGATCTTAATTTTATTAAATTATTTAGGGATAAAAGGTTTATGGAAATGGGGCTTATGTACTAGTTTACATTTCGACTTCACGTTTTTTAGCGTGCTTTTTTATTGATGGGGATTGGTAATATCAGACGCTGGTGACTTTAATGAGGTGCTGAAAATCTTTTTGGTTATAGCTGATTTAGTTTTTAATTCGGTAATTTTATCCCACAAGATAGCACTCTCTGTTTATAGTAGAGTATTTTATCACGTAAAATTTCAAGCGTACATTCCAGTTCATTCGTATGCTGGAGAGCTTGGAATACCATATCTTGTGGATTGCTTAATTTAATGATTACAATATAGCATACTTATCTATTATTAAGTTTTTTTAGCTAAATGTGACGCTTATAAAATGGTTGCCACCGGATAAAGCTTCTCTCTAGAAGGTGCGTTATTTTTTGTTCTTACATCCGAAGGAGATGGAGAAGATGCTCCTATTTCGGATTAGGACGATAAAATTATCTACTGCTAGAATAGTCAGTACCTATACCAGAAAATTCTGAAGAATTTCACGCGGGGTCATAAGAATCACTTTGCGGATATCAAAAAACAACTGGTGGCGGGCGAATATTAGACTGCCTATCGACTGGCTTATATTTTGAAAAGTTTAGTCACTTTAAGTTAGTGTTAAAAGGCTATGGTGGATGATGCTCGTTATTAAAATGGTGCTGACCAATGGTGGCCACAGCGTTTTAGACAGTCAAATCGAGAGAAATAGTAGATCTAAAATCGAGTCTAATCTTGAAGGAACTGGCGCCCCTAATTTCTGAACTCCTCAGCGATCCTAGGAAAAAAAGACGCGTTGGAGACAGAAATAACGCTGATCCTTTTGGAGACTCTAGAGCCTCTGCTTTCCTTTGTGTGGTGGTCAGTGCTTTAGTCTGCTAGATAAAGTTAGGAATATGCTTTCCACGTTCGGCGTAGACTACGATGGGTTCGTAGCTTGGATTAATAATTTGGATTTTATCGGCGCGCTAGAGGCTTTATTTATCTTTAGGTAAGTTATTTTAAAGGTAAGAAAATTTCAATAAGACGGAAGTGAGCTAGCGGCGATCATTGGAATCGGGGTTAAGTTTAGAATTTTTATCCGTTCGTCACCCTGGTTAAAGTGATTTGGTAGACAATATGGCCGCGTTGAATAGCTATAAGCACAGCGTTTTGAAAGCGGCTTTCTAGTACGGCGCGGGCCAGGTCAGACTGATTCGTTAGATCTCGACCCCCGAAAGTTAACAGAAAGTCGCCTTCGTGTAAACCTAGCCCGGCGGCAGGGGAATGGTCTGGTGGGCTCTCCAGGCTCAGTCGGCCTTGGATTTCTCTAGTTTTAATACCGTAAACGTGGCTGGCTAGTTTTAGGGCCTCAGCCTCGGTGAACTGGCGGGGTGTAAGGGTCAGGCGAAGACTTTGGTTATTCCGATTAACTTCTGCCGTTACTCTTTGGCCGGGTTTAAGGCTAGATAGGATCATTTCATAGTCGGCCAGCGTTGCCGTGGGTGAACCGTCGAGACTCAGCAGTAAATCGCCTTTTTTCAGGCCGCTCGCCGCCGCCGGCCCGCCGTTTTCCAGAGCGGTGATAAGACAGGCGGGTTCACCCTGGTCGGGATGGCCGGGTTCAACCAGTTCTAGTCCTAAGTCTAAATCGGCTCCAGAGTTGCCGCGTAGTAGCCGGGCTGCGATACGGCGTACTTTATCTGATGGGATGGCGAAGCCTAGACCCTCTCCGCGTTCCAGAATAGCGGTATTGATGCCGATAATTTCGCCGTTTATGTTGAGTAGCGGTCCTCCGGAATTGCCGGGGTTGATAGAGGCGTCGGTCTGGATGAGGTCTTTGAGGGATTCATTTCTGCCAACCCCGGGGACGGTGCGTCCGACGGCGCTGACTACGCCGGTAGTGGCGGTGTGGGTAAGGCCGAAGGGGTTGCCAATGGCGATGACAGTTTCGCCGATCATAAGGTTGCTGCTATCACCTAAGACTAACTGAGGTAGATTTTTTTTAGTTTTGACCTGCAGCATCGCTAGATCGTAGCGTGGATCCGCGCCTAGAACTGTAGCTGCTAATTCCCGACTATCGCTCATAGTAATCTTAATTTGGGCCGCTCCCCGCACAACATGTTCATTAGTCACTATCAGCCCCCGGGCGCCGTCGATAATGACCCCTGAACCTAAGGTGGTGCCTTGTCTAGCTTGGGGTGCCCACATATCGCTGAAAAAGTGGTCGAAAAATTCATCGTGGAAGGGAGAGCGGGGAAATGGTGAGCCTCTCTGGACTAGTACTTGGGCATAAACGCTAACTATCGCTGGACGGGCTTTTTCAATAGCCGTAACTATGGGTGTGCGTCGTCCGGCCGTTCCGGTTAGGCTAGGGTTGAGGGGATCAAAGGCTGGGTTGAATGGATTTCCGGCGTTGGCTGCTCTGGATAATAGTAAAAGTAGGGGTAGAAAAAGAGCGCCAGATTGGTAGATTTTTTTTAGGGACATAATATTTGACTATTTAAGCGGGCTATGCGTTCTTTTAGAGGCGGATGGGTAGCGAAAAGATTACTTAGCGAACGCCGATTTAAAGGGTTAACTATAAATATATGGGCGGTGGCGGGCGAAACGGTTTGAGGGTGGTCTTGATAGTGACCTAGTTTATTCAGGGCCGAGGCTAGGCCTGTGGGTGTGCCAACGATACTGGCCCCGCCGTCGTCGGCTAGATATTCCCGCGAGCGGGAAATAGCCGTCTGAATGAGTAGAGCGGCGAGGGGAGTTAGAAAAGCTATCAGGAGGGCGGCGATGGGGTTGTTGTGTTTATCGTTGTGGGGGCGGTGGCTAAGATATATGAAATTAAATTTGGCTAGGTTGGCTAGAAGCATGATAGTTCCGGCCATAACTGCGGCCATCGAGCCGATTAAGATATCGCGATTTTTGATGTGGGTTAATTCATGTCCCAGTACTCCGGCTAGTTCTTCCTGGTTCATCAGGGATAGGAGTCCTGTGGTTACGGCTACCACTGCCTGTATGGAGTTTCGGCCGGTGGCAAAGGCGTTGGGGGTAGGATCGTTCACTATAGCTACTCGAGGCTGAGGCAGGTTTGCTCTCTTCGCCAGATAACTTACCAGGGCGACTAGTTCCGGGGCTTCGCCCGGTTTCAATATTCTGGCTCTAGTCTGGGTCAGAACCAGGTCGGCGGAAAACCACCAGGTTAGGAAGTTGAACCCCAGAGCTAGCGCAGAAGCTATTTTAAGCCCCTGATTACCACCTAGGAGCATTCCGAACAAGATAATCATCAGAGTCATTAGACTCAGAAGCAGCGCGGTTTTAAAGTGGTTAGACATTTTTGGGGCAGGTGTTCAAAAATAAGCGTGAACCGCTTTGAAATTAGCCGCTACTTGTTCTGCACCGAGTATGGCTGGGCCGTGGCCGGGGAGTAGTAGTTCCACTTTGGGTAATTCTGAAAGCTTTTGGATGCTGGTGGTTAGGGCCGAGTGGTCGCCGCCGGGGAAGTCGGTTCGTCCGACTGAGCGACCGAAGATAACATCACCGGTTATAAGTACTTTCGCTTCTGGCCAGTGAAGACAAAGGCTGCCAGGAGTATGGCCGGGGCAAAGATAAAGCTGCAGGGTCTTGTCACCTAAAAGTAAGGGACCTGGCGTAAGAAGACGACCGATGGATCCTTTAGGGTTATCTAGACCCATCCAGGGGAAAAAATCTCGCCCTGGCCCGTTTAGGAACTCAGCCTCAATCGAACTAAGACTCTGGATAGCCCCGTAGTCAAATTCTAGAATTTCACCGGCCTCCATGTGATCGGGATGGCAATGGGTGTGAATAATCAGGGTTAGATCTTGGGGGTTTAAGCCGTCTTCTTCAATCTGGCGTTTTAGGTTCGGCCATAGATGCTTATGTCCTGGATCGATCAGCACCTTTTCCGGACCATCAATAATGATAGAGTTGCAGTTGTTTTCCTGGGGCGAAGTGAAGGGGTAAAAATAAACCAACGGCGCTACTTGCATGATCCTTAACTCTCTTTAGAAAATTAATTCTGTTTAATAAAATAAGTCATTTTATGCTCCTAGTCAAGAGCAGCCTAGAAAAGTTGTCGTGATACTATTGAAATCTTGTTATTTAATCCTAAATACACTGCTTCTTAGCAGTAACTTTGTGGTTCTGTTTGAGGCAACAGATATGTAAGAAACGGGGCTGGGTTAAAAAATTATTTGCAGTTTGTTTAACCTGAAGTTTTACAAGTAAAAGTGCAATAAAATATTAATATTACGATAATAGAATAATATTAATATAGTAAAAATATAATTATGTAAATATTGTTCTTTAATTAACATATTAATATTAATCAGTTATTATACATCAATGTTTATAAATATTGGTTTAAATCGTAATTCTTCTCTTGTGATTCTTCTGCGCGAATCTTGCTTAAACAATGGAAAGGTTAAGGAAATAACTCTAGCTAATCCATCTTGTCTTAATTCGGAGTTCATTGAATTTATTAAAAGACATCCCAAAAGTAAGTCTTTTACCTCCATCAGAAAAACCTTCCAAACCATAGACTATAAACAACACAGTGTCATTTTACTAGTGGTTGTGGCGGCTATGAAAAAGCTTAACCTAGTTTCTATCATTTCCTCACATCCGCCCAGAGGGCGGGATCTGGATCTTACCGTAGTTAGGCTCTTATTTCTTGTATTCCAAAATAAATTGGCCACTACGGCTGCCTTGTGGCAAATAACTTTGCTCGTCGAATTAAAATATCGCCGATGCTAACGATAACGAGTTTTACGCGGCTATGGACTGGCTAATAAAATAAGTAGGGACTTATTAGACAGACTGACTAAACGTTATCTTTATAACGGAAGTACCGTATCTTATTAACTATTGGTAAACTATGTTGAAGGTGAGCATTACCCTCTGGGGTATTTTGGATATTCACGTGATAATGAAGAGAGATAAGCGTCAGATAAACTATAATCTATTGACCGATAGAGACGGGCGGTCCATATTTATCAACATTTGGCTGGGTAACACTTTTGATTTAACTACGCTCATTCTAATGGTTGGAAAAGTTAGAGTTGGATTTGGGCTGGGTAAAGTAGTGGCTGTAGGTGACTGGGGGATAATGGAGGTCAAAAATATAGCCCTTCTACGAATCATGAAAGATATGGACTGAATAAGAGCTTTGAAACCTACATCTATATGGGTTTTACTTAATAATCGTAAAATACAGTTGCCTCTTTTTGATGAGACAGAATTAATTAAATTTGTAGCGCTGGATGGATATCCGGGAGGGAGATTGATAGTCTGTTATAATCTATTTTTGGCTGATTAGTGAGCTAAAGTTAGCGAGGAGCTGTTGACTGTTACCGAAAAAAACCTGGAGTAAATTAGAATTAGTATTGAAGTTGGAGGTTTAAAGGGGCGGGATGTCGTAGATTTGGTTGCCAGGTAGAAGATAAATTGTAAAAAAGTTAAAAAATATTAATTAGAAGAGTAAATACTTTCTTACAGTGCAAGTAACATTAGCTATCTAAACATACTATAACTAGTTATAATCGGTTTAAGAACAAAAATTTTAAGTATACCCTTATTTAAAACTATAAAGTATATGCTTCTTTGACTAAATTATTAATAGACTTAATTTCTGGGTTGGTAATGGAGCGCAGACGGGAATCACTATCTTTTCGAAAATGTCTAGTTAAGTTCTTGGCCTCTTTTACTACTAGAGCCTTGAGGACCTTGTTTCGTAAATATTTTCCGCATTTTTGCAATTTATCGTGGATGGTTATATCGACTTTCAGTTTAGTAATTGTTCATGATATTTGGAGTAAACGTATTCTTTATTAGGAAATTATACTGCATTTAGTCCATAAAAATTGGTATACTCTAAATTATTTAATAAAGGATACGTTTTTGTGGATTATGAACCGAAGGGAGTCGTTTCCATAATTTCTTAGCCGCATTAAAATGTTGCGTAATTTTGACTGGGCCAGCTGGCCTATTTTGTCTGGTAGCTGTGTTGTCTCTGGTCATTATTTAAAACAGGGGTATTGGTTAACTTTAATTTAGATAATTACCTAAAATATTCTAAAAGTTCATAAGCCTCTTTATTGTAAATGAAGATACTGGCAACACTTAATTGACAGAAATGTTTGGCTTGCGACCCACTTATAGGGAGATATCTGGAACTGTGAGAAGTAAACGGCCTGTGCTTTAATGCACTTTCCACATTGAGCGGCATTAATTATGCTCGTAGGGGAATCAGCGGTTATCTTTTATCCCTGTTCATTAACGAGAGTTTAGGCTCTATATTCTGTGGCAACGGAGGATATTTTAATTTCAAAAATCAGGCGGGTTACATATCTGTTTTCACGCTAGGTTCCTTTTGGTAATTTAAAACAGTCTACTTTTAGTATTTTAATATAATTTAGCTGATTCACCAATTTGATAATTTTACCTTGATGGTTCGATTAAGCGTCTTAATGACGTTGGTTGTTAGCTTTGAATCCTTTTTAGCGATTGGAATATTGGGGGGGTAGTGCGCTAATGTTCTTTGATTTTTTTGGTAAGCGTTCTATAAGAAGCATGCATAGAGTAACAAAAAGTCCAATAGCTGCTTTAAGGACAGACGGCATTCAGCAGATGCTAAGACGGATATTTTCGATAAATTTCTTGTAATTTACGTTTTTAAGAATCATAAAGACTACCTATGTTCATGTTCTGAAAATAAATTATCATAGGTTTTTTAGATAAAAAAATAGCCCTGAAAATACCGAAGACGCATTCAAATAAAGGCTTTGTTTAACCTGCCAACCATCAGATGGCGAGTCTTGGCTGGGTTATAAAGATATAATAACGGTACTTTACAATTTACCATCGTAGGTTTATTCCTTAGTTTACTAAGGTTACAGAACTTATTATAGATATATTATTCCAGGTTAGTAATTTAAATTGAAATAAGAATAAAGCTATTAGTGCTCTTATTTCAGGGTGCAGTTTTAACTAGGTGAAAGAAGCGGAGCGAAATGGATTTATTATATAATTTAATCCATAATGAAAAATTATATAATTTAGGTTGTTATGTTAACTAAAACTCCAACAGCGTTATTCATTAATTTATTAGCTGCTGACGTTGTGCCTACATCTTTGCTGTTTTAATACAAAGTATATAGTTCATCTAAATTAACTTCTTTTGGGATAATTTTTATTGCTTCAGATTTTTTATCTGTATAAATCTAATCAGTTAATAATTATTAATGTTTTTTACTTGCTATGTTTTTTAGATTTTTCCATCGTCAAACCAAAAACCCTTCCCGTTATTCGGTGGAGACCAGAAGAACAATGCTTCAACTAGTAAAATTTATAAGTAATCATTACTAAAATTTTAACCTCTAAAAGAAGCTTCGCTAAAGTCTATATTTTAAAGCGATATTTTAATTAAGAAAATTAATAAAATTCTAAGTAACTTTGGGGTCATTTTCTTAAGTAATAATGACCATAGTCGTAGCCATAGAGTTTAAAAAATTATTCATTTTTTTTCTAGATGGACTGTATCTTCCTCTTTGTTAATTTTTCCCTATAAGTAGTTCACCACCAAGTTAAAAACGTCTTTATCAACAGTTACTATCTCGGAGTTGACCGCCATATGGAGAGGGTATATAAAATTTATATTCCCAAACATCACTGACCCACTTTCAACTGATTTAGTAACGATTGTATTTACACACTAGCAAAAACCGTTAAAGTCTTTGGTTGTTACATTTTCTTTATCTTCGGTTACTGTTACCCAAGCTATAAATTTTTTATTTATGAAATAGATTAGACTAAACTTTTTCACCTTTTGAAGTCGTTGCCCTAGTTGACTTTCATCTAAGCTTACATTCGATCCACTGTTCAAAAAATCTTTCACATCATTAAAGTTAGCTATAACTGAGGCTTAAGAGTTTATATCGAGATGATACAGTTATTTTTTCACCCTAATTTGTGCTATAATCCTAACCTTTATCGCATGGGGGTTAGTGATGAATATTAAAGTGATGCTACCAATTTTTTCAAGTATTTTTCTAACGGAACTAGGCGATAAGACCCAGTTGGCCACGATCATATTCGTAGCTAGCGATGCGGCCACCGCTGGGGAAGTTTTTCTGGCTTCAAGCCTGGCTCTGGTGCTATCAACGCTTCTGGCGGTACTGCTGGGCGCGGCCATCGGCCGGTTGGTGCCACCGTATTTTTTAAAGCCGGAGCCGGGCTAGTTTTCATAGGAATGGGGGGGTACTATCTGATTCAGGTCTTCGGTCTTAAAACCTGAAAGAAAGGATTGTATGATGCATTATCACCAGGGGTCGGGAAACGACCTATTTTATAACCTCTATAATTCGCTAGGCTGGCTTAACGATTACACCTCTCCCACAGAAGGAAGAAGAGGATGGACGGAGAGGGGGCAGCGCCGCCCCTTGGAAGATTTAACCCTGACCACGACCCGGACCCCGTGGGCGCGGAGACCGCCCACCATGAGGGCCACAGCCTGTGCTTCACTGGTTAAGGGGAGCCCCTGCTCCACCCTCGCAGCGGCAGATATAGCTATCCTACTCAAAAAAACAGGGCTAAAACTTAAAATCTATAATAACAGTCTGACTTTGATCCCGACCCTGTATAGATTGCTTTACCAAACTGAAGGTAGACGATCTTCAGTTCTCCATACAGAGTTTAACCCCCGCTAAATATAAATTAAATCGCTAGAAGGCTAGCTACGACCCTCTATAAATCGGACTAGAAATAGCCGTCTTCGGGTGAAATTAGGCAGCGAGACCTTTTTAAACTTTCTAATCTTTCCGACAATCTAACCCAAAGTCGTCACATAAATGTTCTTCTAATTTTAAAAATAAAATATGACGGGCCCATCTAATTCTTTGGCTAAAATACCAATGGTCTAGTCGAACACAATTTGAGTTACTTAGACAAAATAAGCTTTCATAAGGCCTAACCCAGCTATAAAATAAACAAACAGCGCTAGCCAGTAGAATGAAAACTAGGGCACGTAACCTAAATCGTCTGCTACTACTGCTTTCATAACGTCACTAAACATAACCTTTTTAAGAGGACCACACTTGACCAACCCTGACCGACAAAACGCAGCACGCATCGTGGCCGGAACCTTGACCCTTTTATCGCGGGAGCTCCACGAAGCAGGGCATCCGGCGGATCTGTGGACTCCAAAACTTTGGCCGGAATATATTCGGGAAACAGCTGCCCGAGTTAGTCAGGGCGAGGCCACCGTCCTCTGGGCCGAGAGGAGTCACCCGGCCCGAGGCTTGGTCATATACGAAGCTTCGCCGGAGGAAAGTACCTTTTTCGGCTTTAGTTGTGCCCGGCTGTGGGGTCCTTACCTTATGGTAAAAGAACAGAGAGACCGGGAAATACGGGTTCGTAAGCTAGCTCGCCTAGCCATAAACCTATTTCAAACTCGAGACGACCACTTCCTGACTCTCAAAACATCCCATGATCCAGCTTCACTGCGGGGCTTTCTAGCCGAAGGCTTCATTCTAGCCGAAATAGGCGCTACTCTAATTAGCCCAGTACCGAAAATACCCGGGGCGGCCGAGGATCGCTTACCAAATTTTATATTTCTAGAGCAGACGAAGGCCTCGAAACTCGCCTCTAATCTGGTGGCTGAACTGGGAATTTTTTTTTACGACGGTCATCTACGCCACGATTCTGAAGTAGGACCAGAGGCAGCGGACCGCTTCTGGAGCGCCCGCCTGGCCGGTGATTTAGCTGGGGCGGCTCAGGAAACCATAATTTTATGGGATCGCCCCAAAGACCGGGTCGCCGGACTAGCTACAGCCCGGTTAAATAAGCAAGGGGCAAGAACTTTCGATTCTAGCCGTGACTAAAGCCTATCAGGGCCAGGGTCTAGGCCGCCTGATTCTAACTGAAACCTTAAGACGGCTGGCTGGGCGGGTGATTAGTCTACGAGTGGAAACCGCCTCTTACAATCTCCCCGCCCTAGCTCTGTACCAGGCTCTAGGTTTTAAACCCGTCGCCCCCCTAGCCACTCTTCACTACCGTTCTTCAGCCCCTTTAAAAACTGACCATAATTAAAACTACCCGCTTAGCAGGTAGTCTACTAATTTCTATAAGAAATTAATACGGTAGTACCTGATAACATGCTAAATAGTCTGCCAAGCATACCATGTTCACAAGCTTGCCCCTAAAGAAGCTATTCTTCTTACTTTTGCTCACCGACTCACCCGTAAATTAGTCAACGTATTCCTTCAACGTCAATTGGTTAGCCGTAAGATCTTCCCATAATTGACTCCTGATATATTCTACTATCCTTTTTACTTTCTTATCTACTGTATTTATAAAATCCCTACGATACTAAAAGTACCTACTGCTATACCTATATTTAGGGTTAGCATGCCTGTAAAATATATTACCAATAAATTTTTAACCTTCAGGCAACCAATCACCTCCAATACATTATATTCCGGCGGTATCCTCACAAACATATAAATATGATTAGGATAGCACTCAATCTCTATTATTTTATAATTCCTTCATTTTATACAGTTTATGCAATATTTTACCAACATTAGTCTTAAGCTTCCTACGAGTTACCTATTTGCAGTACTTTGGTGTAAATATTATGTAATATTTACATTCCCATCTTATATGTGCTAGGCTACTCTCATTCAGACAACCTTCTTATATCTTATCGGCACAGTTGTTAAACTTTTATTATTTTAACATTCGGAGGTTTTTTAACTTAGAGCTAAGGCTAGAGAACGCCTATTACCAGTATAGCTAATAGTTGTTTTAAGCTTAAGCGTACAATAAAAAACGACTTTCAAAAGCCGCTTTTTTATACCCGGGTCGTTATCTAAACCCTAGTCATCGTCATCATCATCATCATAATCATCTTCTTCATAATCGTTATCCTCGTCGTAATCCTCATCTTCATCATATTCATCTTCGTCGCTATCATCCAAACTGTCGTCATCAAATCCCTCATCAATAAATTCATCATATTCATCGCGAGTCATGAGGTCATCATATTCGCTCATGGAAGTTAGATCCAGTCGAATTAGCCAGCCTTCTTCATAAGGATCCTCTAAAATAGCCTCCGGGGTGTCAACTATATCTTCATTCACAGCCACCACTTCGCCGCTCACAGGAGCCAGAAGTCGTAACCCCGTTCCGGTGGTGTTCACCGATAAGCGGCCGAAGGGTTCATCTTTGGAAAATTCGTCGCCTTCAGCGGGGAGACGAATACTGATCAATTCATCATAATCTTCCAAAGCCTCATCAGTTAGCCCGATAATAGCCTGGTTATTATCTTCCAGACGAATCCAGAGCTTTTCAGCGGAATATCTAAGTGTATGCAGATCCAAAAGTCTTTCCTCCTTCGTTGCCCAAATTATGCTCTATTTCTTACCTCAAGGCGGAAATAAATTCAAGCTAAAAATTGATTCCAGCTGAGCGGCGCCAGGCCAAAAGAAATAGACCAACTCCGGCCGTCGCCGCCGCCGCCACCGTAGTGGGCGGCCAATTGAAGAATAAAAGCTCGCCGCGAAAGTCGCCGCGAAAAGATTCTAAAACTAGCCGCAAACCGCCTGCGCCAGCTAAATAAAGAGCGGCCGTCCGACCTAAGTGTCGCCAGAAAAGAACAGGGGAGCGGAGAGCTATCAGAAGGATCAGGGTCAGAAAAACTAGCCCCCCTGATTCCATCAATTGAGTCGGCCATAGCAAAAGACCAGGCGGGGCTAAGGAAACGGGGGGGAAAATTACGGCTAACTTTTGGTTTAGAGTAGCCGGGTGGCCGTAGCAGCAGCCGACGGAAAAACAACCTAAACGACCTATGGCCTGACCCAAGGCTAAGGACGGGGCTAGGACATCGGCCACCGGCCAGAATTTTAACCCATAGCGCCGTAGGAAAAATGGGGAAGCAAGCAAAGCCCCAGCTAAGCCACCTTGAAACATTAACCCACCCCGCCAATAGGCCGGGATATCAGCCAACCTACTAGAAAATTCCGACCAGTTAAAAATAACATAAGCCAGGCGTGCGCCGACCAACCCAACCAAAATCATCCAAAAGCAGAAGTCCCGGATCGTCCCCGCCAACAGATTTCGCTGCGGAGCAGTTCGGGCGGTTAGTGCCAAAGCAGCCCCGACCCCCAAAGCCACAAAAAAGCCGTAAAGACTAAAAGTCAGAGGACCTATCCTAAATGGTTCAGGCCACATGGACCCACCTCTCAATCTGTTTTATTTAGCGGAGGAAATAAGCGCTAGTCCAGATAAATGTTGAGCCTAGGTACGGTCGCTATTTTCGGAGTTGAATAAAATAACGTCAGCTTGTATCAAGGCTTAAAAAAGAATACGAAAACGGAGCTATAAAGGCAAGTCAAATTTGACTCCCCACAGCACAGGTCCAGATTGATGACGGCCGAAAGATATTTCGCCTCGACCAAGTTAGATTAAGTTTCTACCAGAGCCCACAAACGTTCGTAGATAAGCATAGCTATTTCTAAAAACGATAGGCTTCTTTGCTGGCTCATAAAATAGATTTGATCTCTTCTTTACAATGAATTTCCTTGTTTATTTCCTAGGTAAGGTTAATGAGCCCTCCTAGGCTTTTTTAATATATGAACCAATATATTGATTAGGCTTTCGATTATGCGATTAACAGTATCAGAAAGTTTGCTTATAAAATAGACCCGCTGAATAAAGTCACCATTCGCCACCTGATTGCACTGCTGAGTCAGATGGTGGATGTTACTCTGAAGATTTTTATATAGCTGTCGGTAGCTCCGCTATAAATTATCAAGCACTCAAAGCGGTCGTTGAAAAAATGAAGAAGAATATCCTTGATACTACACAAATGATTCCGGAGTTGATCAAAATCCTATATCGCGATTAATTCTGTCGACAGCGACTAATTGCGGTGAACCAGCAGAATCTTATCCAGAAAATCTAAGGTCTGCCAAACCAATTCTTCTTTATCAATCGCTTCGGACATAAACTGTTGCCAACTAATTAACGGTCACAATACGAGTTCGAAGTAGCAAGTTTTTTATTAATGCACCAACAATCAAATTCCTTAACCTTAAAAAGACAGCTAGTAAAAGATTCTAAAATACCTAACAGAAAGCCTTTGTCGTAGATACATATTCCATATCCTAATTCGGGTAAGCCTGAGTAGTTAAAGTCTTCCGAAATTTAAATAGTAAAGTTGAGGATGTCAAAGGCGGCTTCTTTCGCCCGTAGAATACCGTTGTTTAGCTCCTTCAGAATTTTTTGAAGATCCTAAATTAGGTCATTAAATAATTTCGGTTTTGGAACCAGTATATTCTCATAAGAAGCGCAGCCAGTCAGAGTCCCGGCCTAGCAAAAAAATTATCTATTTCCTTAGTGTCGTAACGACCTTTAAATTGTCACGAAAGGAGAACTGCATTATACGATAGACTCCTAGGCATAGGGTTAGCCTGAAATTGAGACAGGCTTAGGTTGAAGCAGGGTGCTTCAATATCGCCAACTAAAGCCTAAGAAAAAGCGTGTTTACGTTTATTTACGGATGTATCTCCAGAAATATTTAAGTTGATGAAGTAAAGACGCGATCAAAAATAAATTCTACGGCCACCAAAAAGCGATCTGGCGTAAAAATGGCCGCAATTTCAGTTGGCGCAAGAAGATCAGCTAGGCGAGGTTCATTTTCAAGTAGGGTCTTAAAATCAAGGCCCTCCCGTTGAGCTTTCAAAGCATTTTGCTGAATTATAGCATAGGCCTCGACCCGGCTCAGGCCCCGGTCGCAAAGTTTGAGTAGTAGCTCCTGAGAATTGTAAAGCCCTCCCGTTAGAGCCAAGTTCCCGATCATGCGCTCAGGATGAACCACGAGTCCGCGAATCAAACTCGTCAGGCGGTGGAGCATATAATCGATAAGGGTCGTGACATCAGGTGCGATGATGCGTTCTACCGAAGAATGGCTGATATCGCGTTCATGCCACAGTGGTATATTTTCTAGAGCGGCCAGAGCGTGGCCGCGAACTATCCGAGCCAGACCGCTGATGTTTTCGGCCCCGATGGGATTTTTTTTATGCGGCATAGCTGAGGAACCCTTCTGGCCCGGCCCGAAAGGCTCTTCCACCTCTCCCACTTCGGTGCGGGCCAAATGGCGTATCTCTACGGCCATCTTATCTAAAGACGAGGCCAAGAGAGCCAGGGCGCAAAAATATTCCCCGTGGCGATCGCGTTGCAGAATCTGATTGGAGATTGGGGCCGAGGCTAGACCTAAGCTTTCCAAAGCCATACGCTCCACTTCCGAGGTGAGGCCAGGAGCTGAAAAATTACCCACCGGACCAGAGCATTGACCAACAGCAATAGTGCGGCGAGCGGCCAAGAGGCGTTCCCGATGGCGGGTAAATTCCGCATAATAGACGGCTAGTTTTAAGCCAAAGGTAGTGGGTTCGGCATGAATACCGTGACTGCGACCAATAATCAAAGTATTTTTATATTCAAAAGCCCGAATTTTAATGGCGGATGTAAGGTCATTCAGCCCTTGTAGAATAAGATCCAAAGCTCGGACCAATCTTAGAGCTAGAGCTGTATCCAAAACATCGGAGGAGGTGAGACCATAGTGAAAATAACGTGCCGCTGACCCAACCTGTTCTTCAATGGAAGTAACGAAGGCAACGACGTCGTGGCATACTTCCGCCTCAATAGTCGCTATGCGATTTGTGTCAACTGAAGCCCGGGTCGTTATTTTCGCCGAAGCTTCTTTAGGGATAAAACCTAATTCTCCTTGAGCCCGGACCACAGCCAGTTCTACTTCCAACCAAGAGGCATATTGGTTTTCAAGCGACCATAGATCACGTAGGGCATCTCGTTGGTAACGTTGAATCATTAAATCATCTCCCTTATCATAAGGGCCAAAAACATTGGCTAAAATAATAATATTAAGATATAATACCACAAAAGTAAGTGTAATTACAGGCTGAAAATAAGATTGTAGAAAAACAAAGGCAAGCGGATGGAGTAAATGAGCGAAAAATTATACCAAGGGCTCTGGCTAACTGATTTTGACGGCACTATAAAGCCGGACGAACCAAGCGATCCCGTGGCTGCCGGGGATCTTGAGGCCCTAAGAGAACTAGGTCGACGGGGCTGGTTCCGAGCCGTAGTAACCGGTCGCAGCTTATTCAGCTTTGTGACCACTTGGACGCCGGATTTGGAACTAGATGGGTTAATCTTTTCTTCCGGGGTGGGATTATGTCTCTGGGAAGCTCAAGGACCAGGGCCGCTAAGATTGGCTCGGACTTTCACCCCCGCCGAAGCCGAGACCGCCCTCAAAGCCGCCCAGACTCTAGGCTTCGGTTTTTTCGCCTATCTGGCCCCACCAGACAGCCATCATTTTTACTATTTAGCCCCGCCCGTCCCACCGGCCGGCTTCCTCAAACGTTTGAAAATGTATGCCCCACAGTCCCGACCATTTACCGAAAACTACTGGACGAATCCCCCGACGCTTCGCCCGCCCTTGAGCCAGCTTCTAATTATGGTTCCAATTACCGTGGCCAATCAGATTGAAACTGAGTTCAGCCGCCTGGCGCCTGGCTTATCGTACTTGCGTTCCAGCTCACCCTTCGGCGACGGCTGCCAGTGGATAGAAATTTTCCCCCCAAATGTTTCCAAAGGCCAAGCGGCAGCTATTCTAGCCGAGCGTCTGGGACTTTCGTCAAGCCAGGCCGTAGCGCTGGGTAACGACTATAACGACCGCGATCTTTTGAGCTGGGCCGGCCGGGCTTTCGTCACCCGAGACGCTCCGACCGAATTGCTGGGTCTTTACCGAACAATTGACCCGGCCGGTTTCGGCGGTCTAGCCCAGGCAACGGCTCTGGTGGAAGCTGAGACTAAAGTCTCATGACTACTAACTCGCTTCGCCAAAATCCCTACTGTTTTTTAACTACTTTAATGTCAATCACGGCTCTTTTTAATCTAACGGCTGGTGGCCAATTCATTTTCCTTCCGATCCAACCCACTTTGAACCATCTGGCGCCTCACCTGGCTCGGAACTACCTAGACAACGACCAGGCACTGAACTTAGAGGGTAACCTGACCCCCAACGCCCTAGTTCATTTAAATCTTAACCATAGTCTAAACCTACCTGACCTTTCGCCCCAGCTCCTAGCGACTCTACCAAACCTAGGAGAAAAAAGCGCATCCCGGGCCCTAAATCACGATCGGCTCACCGCCCACGAAAGACGTCGCCTAAGTGGGTTTTTTAATAATTACTCATGTACCCCGACCAACCCCTAACTATATTTGAAATCCGCGCGGTAGACGAAGCGGCTCTAGATATCTTTAACGACCCGGGTCAACTGCGGCGACTCGGCCCTAACCTAGCAGGTCTTCACTGGGAAGCAAATTTTGCCTTCGTCTTTTTTACTGGCGACCCAGGACCCGACCCCGCCAATTTTCTGGCTGAATACCCTAATTTAGAAACTCGCTATATCCACCACCTAAACTATAACCAGTGGCAGGATGGAGCCGGAGCCGCTCCTTTCACTGTAGCTGGCCTTACGGTTACCGGTCCGGAAGGCGGAGGTGAAGAACCGAAAATCATCATAGACCCCGGCCTGGCTTTCGGATTCGGTGGCCACCCAACCACCCACAGCTGCCTGACTTTTCTGGGCCGGGCCATTTGCGGTAATTCTCCCCCGACTTCAGCTCTGGATTTAGGAACCGGGACGGGTATTTTAGCCTTAGCCGCAGCCCGCTGGGGCCTACTTAAAGTCGTGGGAGTAGACTACAGCCATCTGGCCATAGAAGCGGCCCGGAATAACCTGACTTTAAATAATCTAATCGATCGGGTGAGCTTTTATCGCGCCCCAGCCCAAAACTTCTGCCACCACGCTAGCGAGCTTCTAATGGCTAACCTTCATCTAAATCTGCAAGAGGAACTACTAAAATTAGGTGCCTTTGACCAGCGCCGCCAGGTAATTATATCAGGACTTCTACCCAGCGAAGGCGAACGCCTCTGGAACAAGCTCGCGACCCTTGGTTTTACCTTAGTCGATCAAATCCGCACTGATCGCTGGATCACCATTTACGGAGAACGCCGAAATTAAATAATGGGACTATATGAAGCTCTAAAAATAAAACCCGTCTTTTACTATACCCCGATAATTCTGCAATTAGCCGCAGATATTAACCTGAAAAGTGGGGCTATTTTCTCAAATAAAAACCTAACTAATCTCTATTTACATCAGATTAACCGTATCTGCACTATTCAGGATCCATTGGCCGTTAAAGCCAGTACCTTAAATAAGAAACAGAGTACCGCCTTTCTGGATAAGAAACGGGTTATCGCACCGCTCCGAAAAATATAGAAAGTCCGTAATGCTATTACGGTATATAACTAATTTGAGCAATAAACTTCCCAGTAAAAAACTAATTTACTAACGGCTGGCCCCCATGGATAATGCCGGGCGTTATCGCCAGGAAGAGGCCGGGGTTATCGCTAGTTCGCAAATTATACATCTAACCCAATCAGTTAAAAAATGCTGTTTTTAATGGATGCCCTCCTGGGCTAACCTGACGCTAATTGAGCTTTATCCCCTGATAGCCAGAGCGATTTTTCATTATAAATTTGAGTTTATTCATTCATTCACCGATAGGAATAGCCATCTAAGTTGCATATAGCAACTTTTGATTATAAACTGATAGAATCCGCTCTTCACCCGTTTCCCGGTTAAGAGTCTCGTTTACATATTTAACGGCGGATCCTTAACCGTCCACAAAGCTTATATTCAAAATATTTTGGCTGCTCTTAACTCGCTTTTCACCCCTCCCCTCAAATCTCCTCCTAGATTACCCTTTTCCCCTCAAGTCAGCTTTCAAGTTATTCCTAAAATCAAATAGTTCTGGAAGTCATGAACAGAAAATATAGATTCGAGAAATATAATTGGTTCTTAATCTCTATGACTATAAAGATTTCCGCATCCATTATCTTATTCTAACTATAAATTCCAACTAGCTAAGAATGACTATCTCCCGTAAGCCCAACAACCACGCCCAAAAATATCGGTTGCTATCTAAAAATCGTAAAAAAAAGAGAATTATCTAGAACGGCGGCTAGGTTACGCAACTATCCATATCCTTCCTGGTTAAGGTGGTAATTGTGAAGAACGTGGTTCACAGCAGCTTCGATTAGCCCCTGTTTAATTTTAGTCGAGACCGCAGTCGAATGTTCTAGAACGGCTAGGAATTATTAACTTTTGCGACGCCGGGGTTGGCTGGAGATAGGGACGATCACCAGGGTAAGTAGGCTAGGACGGAAAGCACCTGGGCCGCGGCGTTCTAAAATTATTCCGCTAGCTTCAGACCAAGCCAGGTGTCGTCCGCTTTGGGAACTAGGACCAGGCCGTGCTTTTTTTTTTAAAATTAGGGTCGCTACCAATGCGGGAAGATCGAATTTATCGTTAACGACGATAAATATATATTCGTTAGGGACAATTTTATTTTTTATTTTTTCCAGTAGTGCTAAAAAATTTATATTACTATATATAATAACACTGTTAATTTGCTAAAATAAAATTCTTTGCTCCCCATTATATTAGTCGAGTTCCCAAAATGCTTACTATTTTTTTAGTTAATCAAAAAAAATTAACAAACTTAGATATAATTTTAAATTTGTTTGATGAGTAAAAAAATTCAATTATAAAACTTCTCCTGCCGAATATATAATATGAGAGCTCTGCCTATTCAGTTCAAATTTTTCTTAATGGTGGGCTTCAACTGTTTCAGGGTCGGAGCGGCCAGACTCAAGAGGGGCAGTTTGAAACCTACAGTTACGAGCGAGATTAGACCGGCAGCGGCGTAGACCGTCACCCCCTTGTCCAAAATCTAGCCGATCAATGCCCATGGCCGGGCTTAGCCTGATTTGACCGCGAGTATAAAAATAACCGAGACCAGGGCCGGAAATAGGGCGAGATTAATTATCGCCACTGCTACTTTAAAATATTTTGTAATTTTGCGGTAAAGACCTTGGGTCGAGTCTAGGCCGCCGGCCAGGAGGAAGTCTGAAACTAAGGCCAGGACCAAGGTTTCGATCCAATCCAGAGGTAAGTTTTGGAGCTTGTCCCGCAAGTGCTTCCGAGCCGCCGAGGCCATAACGATAGGTTTCTAGCGATTCGGTAACAGTTTGGGTAAGGCCGAAAGAGAGTCGTCTCAGTTCTAATTCCAGAGTCACTACACAATTTTTAAGAGGTGAATAGATGCAAAATAGACTAAATCCAAACGAAAGGAAGATAATAGAGAATAATTTCAAGGCCTGAACCTAACCTTTCCTGATACGACCTGAACTATTTCGGGCGGCTATTTTTTTCAGGGATCCAGTTAATCCGGCCGGATTACAGATAAACTAAATTACTAAAACGTAAATCATATATTCGTGAGTGCAGCTTAAGGTGGCCTAAACGTACTAGGCAACTAGTTTATCCAGCTTACCCCCGCCGATTATCAGGAGTAGATCAACGGTCGGGGGAAACAGGCTTTCGCCTATATTCATACCGACGATACGAAACAGGAATAGACCGTAAAACCAGTCGGCCATGATCAGATTCAAGGCGCAGTCGCCGTTTAAAATATACTCTAATTCATAAACTACTAATCCCTTAAGTTTATCGTAGTTTAAATTATTTAGCGCCCCTTAAAATACGATAATGAACGCATCGTCCTGTTTAAATCCAACGGTGATAACGTTACTGTTTCTTTCTTCCAACAGAAGAAATATGGCCGAGCACAGAAGCTAAGTGACCACGCCTATTTCTTTAATCGCATTGACTAATTGTTCCTCTTGCATCGTCCGAGGCGGGTTCATAAGTTTTCCACCCAAGGTGACAGCTATATAAGCTTCACCACTATTGCAGATAGCTCGAGCCTTTAAGAGAACCAAAAATCAGAATCAGTCAGACGGCTAGAAAATGAAGGGAGCGAGCTATAGATAACGCGGGGCAGCCTTTAAACAAGGCTTTTAGGAAAATCATTAAAATTAACAGCAGCCGATCAACACTCCCCCGGGGGGCCAAAGAAAAAAATAGACCTTCAGGGCGAAATATAAAACAAACACCGTCCCCAGGATCGAGCTAGCAAAGGTAAAAAAATCTAGCTCTAGGTTTGAGTGTTGGCTTAACATTGAAAGAAAATTTAGGAATATGGATTAGTGCAGAGACCAAGATTTCCGATCCCCGGGCTTGAGGTGAACCGATAATAGGTCGCTAGTAGATTCGGAATTCGACCGTCGCGACCCGGTAGCGACGGCCTTATGAGCTACCGACATCATGAGTTTAATACGATTAAGCTGATTGACCTCGCTGGTACCAGGATCATAATCTAAAACGGCTAGATTAGCCTCGGGATAACGGCGCTTGATTTCTTTGACTACGCCCTTACCAGTAATATGGTTAGGAAGACAACCAAAAGGTTGCAGGCACAGGATATTAGCAATACCTTTTTCGATCATCAGGATCATATCGGCAGTCAGATACCAGCCCTCGCCGAACTGATTACCTAGAGAAACAATACTCTCACCGGCTTCTTTGAGATTTTTGAAGCTGTTTAAAATTCCGAAGCGGGGGTGACGGGCTAGGGCCTGAACTAGAGGGCGGCGGTAGCTTTCAATGAAATGGATCAGTCCCAGAGCGACCCATTTTTTTAGGCGATTCCCAGACATTTTTTCCGCCCGAAAAACATCATCATAAAGACAATAAAGAATAAAGTCGGTTAGTTCCGGCAGTACCACCTGGCCGCCCTCAGCTTCCACCAAACGCACAGCCTGGTTGTTAGCTTCCGGGTGAAAATTCAAGAGAATTTCTCCGACTAAAGCCACTTTAGGGCGGTTGGTTTCTTGAAGATCTAAAGCAGCAAAATCGTCGGTCATAGTCTGAATATCCCGTCTAAAGGCTCCTCGATCCCCAACTTCAACCACCCGGGCGGCTTTTTCCCGCCATATTCTAACTAGTTCTTCAGCCGCCCCAGGCCGCTTTTCGTAGGGACGGGTAGCTAGAAGAAGGCGGTTTAGCATGTCACCGTATAAAAGACCTAAAAGCAAGCGTCGGGCTAGAGGCCAATCAATCTTCAGCCCTTCGCCATCTTTAGGCCGGCTCAAAGCCAAGGACCAAACTGGCACTTCCCCTAAACCACTGCGTTCCAAAGCTCGCCGCATAAAGCCTACATAGTTAGTAGCCCGACAGCCACCGCCAGTCTGGGACATAAGTATGGCGGTACGACTTAGATCGTAATCGCCGCTTTTAAGAGCCCGAACTATTTGACCTATGGAGATTAGGGCCGGATAGCAGGCATCGTTATTAACGTAGCGTAGCCCCTCTTCCATATCCTGACGATCAACCGTTAGCAGCACTTTTAGCTTATAACCCGAAAGGGTTAGGGCCGGAGTTAAAAAATGCCAGTGAATGGGTGACATCTGTGGAGCTAGGAGAGTGTAGCTAGCCTGTTGTTCCATTTTGAAAGCGCTAGGCCGGTAGCGATAAACTCGGTTAGTGGAATTAGGCGTACGACGACGGTGGCGATCGCGCACAGCGGCCAGAAGCGAACGGATACGAATACGGACCGCCCCGAGATTAGTCCCTTCGTCAATTTTTAAAAGAGTATAAACTTTACCGGCCTCTTCCAGAATATCACCCACTTGGTCAGTGGTGACGGCGTCTATACCACAGCCAAAACTACTTAATTGCACCAGCTCAACATTGTTACGAGTCGCGGCTACAAGAGCAGCCCGGTAGAGGCGCGAATGGGGGATCCACTGATCCACTACTCGCGGCGACCAGTTGGTGGGCGCTAGATGATCCACCGAATCGCAAGTCAGAACAGCTAAACCACTCATAGCGATAACTTCAGCTATGCCATGGTGGATCTCCGGGTCTAAGTGATAGGGGTGACCAGCTAGAATAATGCCGCTGCCCTCATTCTGATCTAAATAATTCAAGGCTCGTTCCCCGGCTGAATGAATGTCAGCACGGTATTGGGCTAATTCTCTGAATGCCACTTTAAGCGCGGTTTGGAGGCGGGCTGAGGATATTTTTAAAAATTTCAGTTCCTCACCTAAGCGCCGGGCCAAGCGCCGAGGTGAAGCTAGGTCCAAAAAGGGAGCGACGAAGCGCAGGCCCTCGGTTTTTAAAATATCCATGTTCAGGCGAATAAGTTCACCGTAGGTCCCCACTAGTGGGCAATTATAACGGGCGGCGGTGTCGTAAGCGGCCGGTAAGTCTAAGGGAAGGCAAGGGAAGAATATAAAATCCGGCCTCTGGCTCACCAGAGCTTTAATATGGCCGTGAACTAGCTTGGCAGGGTAACAGACTGTCTGGGAGGGAATGGTCTCTAAAGCCGAATTGAAAAGTTCTTTGGAAGAAGGAGGTGAAAGCTCTACCCTTAACCCTAAAGTATGAAAAAAAGTAAACCAAAACGGATAATTATCATAAAATCCTAGGACCCTGGGTAGACCTACCATAGCCTGGGCCTCAGTGGCTGGTAGCGGTCGATAAACCTCAAAAAGGCGGTAATGGTTCCACTGAAAAAGGTTTGGCAGTTCCGCAAACTGAGCCGGCGGGGACTTCATGAGGGCCCCAATGGCCGGAAGTCTAGCTAGGTGAGGGGAAATATCGCCCAGGCGAGCCCGATTGGCAAGGGCGTCAATTTTTCCGGCGGCTGGGCTTTTCCGGACTGCACCTCGTTCACAGCGATTACCAGAAATAAAGTTACGACCATCGGAAAAGAGATTAACCGTCAGAAGACAACAGTTCTTGCATTTATAGCAACGGGTGTTATGAGCGCTAACCCCGAAGGCGGCCAAAGCTTTGCGATCAATGAGGCTGGAGCCTCCCCCGTGGGTTTGAAAATGTTCCTGAGCTAACCTAGCCATGCCGAAAGCCCCCATAAGTCCAGCTATATCCGGCCGCACTACTTCTCGACCAATAGAGAGTTCAAAGGCTCGTAGAACGGCGTCATTGAAGAAAGTGCCACCCTGTACCACGACCCGGCCGCCTAGGTCCTCCGGGTGGTTAAGGCGGATGACCTTAAACAAGGCATTCCGAACCACGGAATAAGACAGACCGGCTGAAATATCGCCCACCGAGGCGCCCTCTTTCTGAGCTTGCTTAACTTTAGAATTCATGAAAACCGTGCAGCGGCTACCGAGATTCACGGGTCGTCTGGAGGTGAGGGCAGCCTGAGCGAAGGCTGAGGCGTCCATTTCTAGGGTTTTAGCAAAAGTTTCTAGGAACGAGCCACAACCAGAGGAACAAGCCTCGTTAAGCATCAGTCGATCGATGGCCTCATTCTTAATAGCTAGGCACTTAATATCCTGGCCACCGATATCAACAATAAAGCTAACTTCAGGTTGAAAGAAAGTGGCTGCCGAAGTGTGGGCCACGGTTTCTACTTCGCCCAGATCAACCCCTAGAGCGGCCCGAATGAGGCCTTCACCATAGCCGGTGACGCCGGAACGGCGGACAGCGAGATGATCAGGCATGAGATCGTAAAGTTCAGTCAGGGCCCGGATGGCCGATTTCAAGGGATTGCCACGATTGTGACCGTAAAAAGAATGAATTAAGCGCCCTTCGTCATCTAGGGCCACTAACTTAGTAGTGGTGCTGCCGGCGTCAAGACCCAAGAAAATATCCCCTTCGACTGGCCAACCGGCCCGGGCCAAGCGAGTCGCATCGTGGCGGGTCCGGAAAGTTTCTAGTTCCCCCAAATCTTTAAATAGAGGTGGTAGAGAATCAATTTCCGGAGGTCTCTTTTCCGTAAGCATACATCGAGCCCGCTTTGCCCATTCAGTCCAAGGGGTCGGCGCGCATTTTTGGGAACTTAAAGCCGCGCCCAGAGCCACATAGAGCTGGGCGTCAGCTGGACAAACGACCTCACCTGGCCCAAGTTTCAGAGTTTCTACGAAGCGTCGCCTAAGTTCAGACAAAAAGAAGAGTGGCCCACCTAGAAAGACCACCCGTCCCCTAATGGGTCGACCACAAGCTAGCCCACCGATAGTTTGATCTACTACTGCCTGAAAGATAGAGGCGGCAATATTTTCACGAGGCGCGCCCTCGTTCAGCAACGGCAGGATATCAGTTTTAGCGAAAACTCCGCACCGGGCCGCAATGGGGTAGATAGCTTGGGCTGAACGGGCCAGATCATTAAGCCCAAGCGGGTTGGTGCGTAAGAGACTAGCCATATGATCAATGAAAGCTCCGGTGCCTCCGGCGCAGGTTTCATTCATACGCTGGTCGATACTGGAATCAAAAAAAGTTAGCTTAGCATCTTCGCCACCTAACTCTATAGCCACTTCTGTCCGGGGCAGATAGCGACCGATGGCTTCGGCCCCGGCGATCATTTCCTGAACAAAGCTTGCTCCAAGCCACTCGGCCGCTGAAATACCACCGCTACCGGTCACAGATAAAGTCGTGGCGTCAGTGGAAAATTTTTTAGCCACAACCAAAAGCGCTTCCGCTAAAGTCTTACGAACTTCAGAAAAGTGCCTCTGGTAAAGACTGAATTGGATACGGTCGGTTTCATCAGCTACCACTAGTTTAATAGTGGTGGAGCCTACATCCAAACCGGTATGATACAGTGTCATATCTATCCTGCGAGATAATAAAACTAATTGTTAGTTTGAGCATATCTTAAGCTAAATGTCAAATATCTTATACTAACTCTAGACTATTATATAATATTTTATAAAAGTAAACTAAATAGATTAAGATATGAAAAGCGAGATATTATAAAAATTAAGGAGTAAAAATGCCGCACAAAAATAAATCAGTTAGGACTGCTAATTCTAGTTGGTAAACTCGGTTCTATTCCCGACACCGCTAGGTAAATAAAAATTTATTACAGAGCAACCTGGGATGCAATAGAACAACTTAACAATCTTTCGAAATACTTCCTTCTGAATCGTAGAACCTACGGCAAAGACGACAGTAGGACCAACCTGACCGAACACAGGTACATTATTCTGCAGTTTGTAAAAAAATTAATAGTAAGGTCAATTTTTTTCTAAAAGCCCTAGATCACAATCATTAAACCTTCCAGACCATAACCCGTTACGCCAAAACAACCCAGGTTACTATCAGTGCCCACAGTTACTTTGATAGCCAGGTTTATTTTTTTTACCGTTCGCCAACGAAATATACTATTATTTTCCTAGTATTTTTTAATACCTCTCCGTTAGTACAGTAATATAGCTCAGCATTTTTCTGCTTGGGACTTTTACCCGGGCACTTTCTAATTTTTCAACCGGACTAATTGAAACCCGGTATTCTTTAGCTTCTATTCCCTATTCAATAAAAATTAATTTTCACTAAACTTCCCACTGCACATGTCACTCGATATAATAAGCCAGTATAAATTACAACAGATTACTCGTCTCTCTCCCGGATATTCGTCCGGCGCCACGAATTTAAAAAAGATCTATCTCATTAAAAAGAATTAGCTGCATTTTATAATTATCAAGTAATCCTCATAATAGATATAGATTTTAAGGCACTTATCTGATTCATATCTTCTATAACTTACATGGGGGTAGCTATATTTTAATCCCCAACACCCCCTGGTTACCTATAGTCACTATTTTATCCAGCCTAAATTCAATCTTAACTTTTTTAATTATCGGGATGAATATAGCTAAGTCATAAATATTACCCGACCAGACGTTGATAGATATTAGCCGCCCGTCTCTATCGACTAATAAACCATAGTTTATCTAGCGATTAACACTATTTTTATCATGTAAATACCTGAAACATCCCAAAGGATGATGCTCACCTTCGATATAGCTTAACGTCAGATCGTAAAATATAGTATCCCTATCATGAGTATAACCTTTAACCAATCCGGCTTCAATAGCTCCCTGCCTACTCATCGGCTAGTTCACAGCCGCGTAAAGCTCATTTTTTGTCAACATCGATGATATTCAACTTAGCGGACAAGATTGCTTGCTGCTAACTAGCCGTAGAGACCAGTTTTCTTTTGGGGCACAGGAGACGAGAAATCACCATGGCGAAAATTATATCCCGCTCCCTAGGTAGACATGAGGAGATGACAGAAACCAAGTCGAGCTTTTTTCATAACCTTAATAACTATCAAAACGTGATTGTATTGTTTATAATTAATGATTTAGAAAACCTTCCTAATGGAAATAAAAGATTCATTTTTAAACTGCTTTTAAAAAGTTTAATAGACTCCGAATCGAGACAAGAGAGATTAGCCAGAATTATTTCTTGGCCTTCTCGTTGTCTAGGTAAAGTTCGCACAGAAGAACCGCCGGAAAATAATTAAAATTTTAAATAATACCTATAAACATGGGTGCATAATAGCTAATTAGTGCTAATATGTTAAGTAGAAAATAATATTTACATGGATACATTTTTACTATAATCCTATTATCGTAATATTTATGCGCTTAATCTTGAAAAAACCATCAATTATGCTGGTGGTAGGCCTTCTTTAGCTTTAATTCTAAGTTAAAGAAGTCTCCGAATGTTAAAATAGTAATGGTTTGCAAACCGCATCAAGAAGACATAAGAAGGCTATCCAAATGGATAAAAATAGCTTAGTACATACAAAATGGACTATTAGTACTACCCTAGAGTACAAGCATTGTAGCAGGTATTTTTGATACTATGGGTATTATATAGATACGATAAGTAAAAATGCAAAAAGGGTAGTGAAATACATTAAGAGTCAATCACGGGAAAACCTGATGGTTGAACAATTGACATTGAGAGAATATATTGATCTATTTACGGGTAAGTTAGCAAATAAAGACAAAAAGGAATAGACCCTTTGAGGGTAAGTCTACAAATTATAGTGCACTTGGCAAACTATTCAGTGCGCACCTTTAAGGCATTATCGCACTACACCCTCATAAGGGTAGACAAACTACATGCTGAGCAGATGGGCAATCTTAATTCATTACATTTTTATTTTTAGAACTTTATCTTAAGACTAGCCCAATATACTAAAATGCAGTCGCTAATCAAAAAAAACCACCCGGGAACTACTAAATGCTGTAGACCCGGGTGGGTTTAGTTTTGAAACAAACGAGGCTTAAGTATTAGCTTGAGAGATCCGCATTTTATAAAAAGACCGGTAGACGAAATAAATAGCCACGACCAGAAAAAAGAGGCCGCAGGCGGTGGAAACAGCCCGGAAACCTGGAGTGATGGCGATTTCCATAGCCAGCATCCCGAATAAGGTGGTAAATTTGATAATGGGATTCAAAGCTACGGAGGAAGTGTCTTTAAAAGGATCGCCCACTGTGTCACCAACCACGGTGGCGTCATGAAGAGGTGTGCCTTTCTGTTTTAGATCTACTTCCACTACTTTTTTTGCGTTATCCCAACAACCGCCAGCATTAGCCATAAAAACCGCTTGGTACAAGCCGAAAAAAGCGATGGAAAGAAGATAAGAGACAAAGAAGGAAACTGGTTTAGTAGCCTCTATTAGGTCTTCCGGGGAAAGGGCGGCAGCAGCAACTTCATTAGTTGTAAGGCCCGTAGGACTAGACAAAAAGGCGAAAGCCAGAGCGAAAGAGAAAATAGCGACAAAGATATTAAACATGCCTTTCTGGGCATAAACCGTACAGATTTTAACTACTTCCTTAGAATTTTCTACCGCTGCACTCTTAGAAGCATTTTCATCTAAGTTAATGTGGTCTTTAATGTAAGCCACGGCTCGATAGGCCCCAGTGGAAACGGCTTGAGTAGCGGCCCCGGTGAACCAGTAGATTACCGCGCCACCGCAGAGAAAACCTAGAATAGTGTAGGGATTAAGTAGGTTTAAAACCGAGGTAGGCTCCACATGTAGAACTCGCTCAATAACTAGAATTAACGAAAAGATCATAATGGTGGAACCAACCACTGCGGTACCGATCAACACAGGCTTAGCCGTAGCCTTAAAAGTATTACCAGCTCCGTCATTGCTTTCTAGATAGTAGTGAGCTTTTTCAAAATCGGGTTTTTGACCGAAATCTTTTTCTAGGTAGGCGACGATACCGGGGAGCTCTTCAATGAGCGAGAGTTCATAGACCGACTGAGCGTTGTCCGTCACCGGGCCATAACTGTCTACGGCTATGGTAACCGGCCCTACACTTAAAAAACCGAAAGCTACCAGGCCGAAGGCAAAGATGGAAGGATAGGACATAATGTCACCTAGACCGTGTAGACTCAAGGCATAGGCTAGACTCATCAAGGCAAAAAAAACCATCCCAATCCAGAAGGCGCTGAAGTTACCGGCGATGAACCCAGCTAGAATATTCAACGATGCGCCGCCCTCTTTAGAAGCTTCCACGGTCTCCAGTACATGTGCGGACTTGGGGCTAGTAAAAATTTTAGTGAATTCCGGGATCAGAGCCGCCCCCAGGGTACCGCAGCTGATAATACCGGCTAGCACATACCAAAGGTTAGGTGAAATTTCAGCCGCTTCGGAACCAGGGCCGATAAGATAGTAGCTGGCGATAAAGGTCATAACAATAGAAAGGAGGGAGGCTATCCAAACCAGGCTAGTCAAGGGGGCCTCGAAGTCAAAATCTTCTACTTGGCCAAAGCAGACCTGGCTGTAAGCCCAATTGATATAGAAAGCAACCACAGAAGTGATAACCATGAGAATGCGCATCACAAAAATCCAAGTTAGAAGGTTAGTCTGGAGCAGTGTTTGAGTTTCTCCGCCCTGAATCACGCCCACAGCCAGGCAAATGAAGGTCACTAGAGCTACGCCGGTCACGCCGTAAGTTTCAAAACCGTCGGCTGTAGGCCCGACAGAATCCCCGGCGTTATCGCCAGTGCAGTCGGCAATAACCCCTGGATTGCGGGGATCATCTTCTTTAATCTTAAAGACGATCTTCATTAAATCAGAGCCGATGTCAGCAATCTTAGTGAAAATACCACCAGCTATTCTAAGGGCGCTGGCGCCTAAAGATTCACCGATTGCAAAACCTATGAAACAGGGCCCAGCTAAATCGCGAGGAATAAAGATAAGAATAATCAACATCATTAGTAATTCCACCGAAATCAGAAGCACGCCAATGCTCATGCCTGATTTTAAGGGAATGCCTAAAAGGTTAAGGGGTTTTTTTTCCAACGAGGCGTAAGCCATACGGCTATTAGCCAGGGTGTTAATACGCATGCCGTAGAAGGCTACGCTGTAAGAACCAAGAATACCAACGACCGTCCAGAGCAGCATTAACAGGACACTACTAACCGATAGGCCCGACACGACTAACCAAA
>LQAA01000129.1 GCA_001577715.1 Candidatus Adiutrix intracellularis
CTCACTCAGGCCGTTTACGGTAAATTGCAGGCTCAGCTCCGTAAGGAATACGGCCCCTGGATCTATATCGGTACGGTTGAGGTTCCTCCTCAAGTTGACGATATCATCGTCGCTTTGAATAAAGCTAAAAATAAACCCAGACGTATTCTTTTAACGCCTCTGATGATTGTAGCTGGGGACCATGCTCGCAATGATATGGCCGGCAGTGGGGAAGATAGCTGGGTTAGCAAATTCAAGACCAACGGCTATGAAGTAACAACTAGGTTAGAAGGTCTTGGTTCTAATAATTCCTGGGCTGATATCTATATTGAGCATCTCCGGGTTCTAGAGGCGAAGGTGATGAAGCTGGAAAAAGCCGACGTGGCTGGAACTTCGGCTAGCCGCTAAGTCTGGCTCCTTACTACCTGTCTGGAAATGCGAACCTCCGCTTGGAATAATCTAGATAGGAGTTCGCCAGCTTTTTATTGGATTAGATTACCCGGATCACTTCCGTTGTTGCGGTAAGATTTACACAGAAGAACTATCGAGGAAAAGTTATAATTTGAAACGGTATATATAAACATTGGTATATAATAGATAATTAATATTAATATGTTAGATAAAAAATAATATTTATATTAATATATTTTTACTTGTGAAACTTTAGGTTAAAGGAACACGAAATATAATGGCAAAATTATTGTGAAGGTAACCGCAGATTTATCAGATCGTCAAAAGTTGGGTAGTCTTGCTAGGCCCCGATGGTAATAAAGATCGGTCGGGAGGAAGAGCCGGTCATAAGACCCACGTTGCGTAGACCGGTAGCCCGGCGGTGGCTGTATCACTAGTGGAGTCACCGATATAGACTGTCTGATCAGAGTCGGCTTCCAATTGTTAGACTGCCAGAAGGAGTATATCTAGGACGGGGTTACCGCGGGCTATGTTTCGGGCGACGACCGTCGTATCAAAATATCCGGTTAGACTTGTTGAGGTTAAGGTCATTCAGGGGTTGTCCCAGTTGGTGACTAAGGCCAGACTGTAGCCTTTTTTTTCAGTTTGTGTAAAAAATTCCGAGCCCTGGGGATAAGCTGGAGGTATTATTTTTCTATCTTTTTCCTCAATAGGGGTAGACTAAAATGCCTGACTATATCCCTAAGCTCCAGGGTGATGGAGAGAAGGGAATTAGCTAGCGCCAGATCGAAGTTGAAGATTAAGTTTTTAAATATCGCTTTTCCTCAGAGTTTGGGGCTGTAAAAAAGCGCAGTTTTTGGTGTTCCTAACCGGCATAGTCCAGAGTACTATAGCTCTGGTTATCTTTAGTGCACAGGTTATTTCTACCGGTGGTAACAAGTTTGGCCGTATCATTGTTTTATTTAACTAGGCGTCAGTATAAGAGGCGTGTGGTCGTGCTTATTTCTAATCTCGACTTCGTTGTTGGTTAGAATTAATAGCTTCGTTACTTTCGACTTAGGGTTGATGGACGTAGCTAGAAGTAGGGTTAGGCCACTTTATGTCTGTGCGTTAAATTAGGTATCGTTTTGCCTAAGGAAAAGGATTATTCTGGGATTGGAATTGGTTAAGGTAATTAGTAGTAGAGCCTCGGATTTAGTATTATTTTGTATGGAGAGGTCGGAGCCAATTTTTTTAAGAGTCTCTAGTATATGGAACTGGGTGGAGTTGGTAGGTACGAGTAGAAAGTGGATCTGGCCGGCTCGATCGTGGGTCTTCAGAATGACTCTGGCTTCGACCGGTAGGCTGATTATCATCGGATTAGCAGTCTGGGCGGCGGCGGTTAGGTGTAGGGTTGTGTGGTCCCGAAGGTCTTGGGGGGAGGATTTGGTTTCGCGTCGGAGTAAAGTCGCTAAGTTATCGGTTTGGTTCAAGGCAACTGCCTGCATCAGAGGAGTTAGGATGGCTTGATTGGTAATTCTCGGGTTAGCTCCAGCCGTTAGAAGGGTCAGAATAATTTGCCGTAGCTTTGGTTAACGACTGCTTGATAGAGAGTCGTACCCCCCCCTCTTTTTCTAATCTTGCTGGTCCAAATCAGTTCCGGCCAGGCTTCAAAGTTTCGATGACTTCCGGTGTATT
>LQAA01000130.1 GCA_001577715.1 Candidatus Adiutrix intracellularis
ATCAAAGATAGAACATAGAGGTTGACCTGCCTTTTAGGTTTTGTAGTTACTTATTTAGTTAAATTAAGAGATGCTTAATAAAAGGAGCAATTTTTCAGTTAGAGACAGACCTATGACGTTTGAAAGAGAGCTGAGCGTCCTTTCGATAAAAAAATAGTCCCGTCTCTGTAAAGCGTACATTACCACATTAAGGACCTTGCTGGTGACTATACAAGCTTCGATCATGGGGCTGGTTCAGGAGGCGGAAAGCAACTCCGGTTGATGATGGCTTGTTCGCGTTTAACCTAGTAGGCAGTGGCTAGGTAGAAAATTGTGATTCCTTTATGGGTACACCTATTCAGAGCGGCCAGGTGGCGGTAGGCTTCTTCGGAGTAGGCTAAGTTTTTAAAAAGTGGGTGGCCTAAAAAACACGATATCGGTGTATAGAATTAATCTGGATCCAAATTTTTTGGCTAGGGTCTTTTCCCGGGTTAGCTTGTGGACGTAAACTAGTGGGGCTCCGGGCGACGGCTTTCATCTATGTTTTTAAGTACTAGGTTAAGTTCAGTCCGGCCTAGCGCAAGAGATTAGCTCGGAGCGGGGAAGTTGAAGCTAGGATCAGTCGGTTATGTCAGTTTTTCCTCTGGGTTACTGGCATCAAAAAAATGCAGGCGAAGGGGTGAAGTACTAAGCCGTCTTTTTTTTTGGGGTAGATCGAGCGCAAAGCGGCCTAATATTTTGTCTTAAATTCGCTGTTCAGTTTCGATTTAGGGAGAGTGTTAAAAATGGCGTAGTGAAGAGCTCTTATATTATTATCTAATTACCTCCAGTCCTGGTATAATATAAATATAATTAGTTTATTAGATCTGAATATATTTGATTTAGCTTTTGAGTGTTCGGTAAAGATAGCAGTAAGCATGATATTCTGACCGGATCGCAGCTGATAAATTTCAGTTTCGAGTAGTTGTTACCTGAGTTGCAGTTTAGGTTAATAATTCTTTTTGGGGCTGCCAAGTCGGTTCTTTGTGCTAGATTAATCGAGGGTTGCATCTGCTTATCTTGGAACTGTAGATACTGATTCGGGATTTCAGTTTGAATTTTTTGTTTTTTCAGTTATAGGTAGTTTAGCAGTTTCTTTTCTAGTTCTGGATTAAGAGGAGTAAGTTTAGGGCAGTTGGAAAAGGCGGCGGGCGTTGGCACTGGTCTGGTCGGCGGTCTTAATTAGGGGCCAGCCTTGGGCTTCGGCTAGGGCCTTGAGGGTCCAGATGAGATGTGCAGGTTCGTTTCGGCCGCCGCGAAAGGGGGCTGGGGCTAGATAGGGGGCGTCGGTTTCCACTAATAGGCGTTCGGTTGGGAGGTCGCGGACTGTTTCACGGAGGGCCTGATTTTTGGGGTAGGTCAGAACGCCTGGTAGGGAAAGATAAAATCCTAGTTCTAAGTAAGCCTCGGCCTCGGCCGCTCCCAGGGTGAAGCAGTGGATGACGCCACCTCGTCTTAGTCTTGGGGCATATTTGCGCAAGAGGGTTAGGGTCTCTGGAGTGGCTTCGCGATTGTGGATAACCACGGGTCGATCCAGATCCCCGGCGGCTTCTAGAAGAGTTTCAAAGACTCGTAACTGGGTTTTCTGGGGGGAACGCATCAGGGCGAAATCTAGACCTATTTCGCCAAAAGCTACGACCTGGGGCCGCTGGGCCAGCTTAAGTAGGTACTGAAGTCTGGCCGGGGTTAGGGTTTCGGCTTCGTGGGGGTGCCAGCCTAGAACCGGGTGTAGGTGCGAATCTTTTTCGGCTAGGTTCAGGGCATTTTCAAACTCGTCTAGGTTCAGGCTCACGTTAAGAAAATCCGTCACCCCTGCCGCTCGGGCTCGTTGGAGGACTTCGCTTAGATCCATCGTAAATTCCGGTCCGGACAGATGGCAGTGGCTGTCTATAAAGCGGGGGGGATGGTCAAAAGAGAAAGGTTGCGGCGGGCGTAGTTCAGTTAAATGAGATTGATAATGTCCTGGGGTTCAGCCTGGCTGTCAACCCGTAAAATATTTTCAAAATTCTGGTGGTCGAAGGATTCTTTGACCTGGGCCAGATAACTTGCTTCTTCAAAACCGGGTTGCCGACCGCCGGGGCGGTTGGCAATCCGAGCTAGTCCCTCCGCTACTTCTATTTCTATAATGATAATGAGATCCGGCCAGGGAAAGAGACGATTGGCCGATAGAATATCCGCTTCGGGCAGACCCCGGGCCGACTGATAGGCGATGTTAGATAGGATATAACGATCGGTCAGAACCGGCCGGCCTGCCAGAAGAGCCGGGCCGATGTTTTCGGCCACGTCTTTAGCTCGATCCCGGGTGAAGTAATCTAGTTCCTGCTTTGGGGTTAGGCTTCGGCGGTTGGTCTGGACTAGTTCACGAATTTTTCGGCCGTAAGTTCCTTCGGTGGGTTCCTTAGTTGCCAGAGGGTTAAGACCGTGCGCTCGTAGAGCCGCTGCCAACTGTGCGGTTAGGGTAGTCTTGCCTGCCCCGTCTAGACCTTCGAGAGCGATGAAAAAGCCTCGGTTTACCCCCGGGGCTGCGAGGCTAAGTGCTTTCTTAAAATTCATGTTATTTCACTATATTGAAAGGCTTGTTTAGTTGCATCGATTTGTATGGTTTAGATTATTAGTCAAGGTGGCTCGCATGATATAAGAGATGGCCGGTAGGTCCTGAATGCCAAAGATCATTAGCAGCATGATTTTAGTGCTGAAGGTATGGTAGCCGTTTTGTTCGTAGGGCCTTATATTTTTTACCTACTTAGAAGTTAGCCATCGGCGTCAAGAACGTCGAACGTTCCGATTATGGAATATTTATAAGTGTCGTCTTCCCGGGTTTAGAGAAAATCGCTGGGCTCACAGTATAAAATAAGTGATTATGAAGCTTTGAAACTTTCGCCGACCTTAGTCTGGTAGGTACCGAAATTTTTTGGTTATTTAGTGACGAAGACCGTATTATAAATCTCTAAGTAGATTTTCCGTCAAATTTCTTCCTGGGCCGGCCATACGGTATTTAAAGTGGTGATGTAATTGTCGGTTTTATAGGTCGTGTTAGCCTGGCTCAGATTTTTAGAATCCAGGTTTAGCGGTTCCTTCTTCTTGAGCGTAAACTAAGGCGGAGGTTAATAAAAAAAATCTAAATATAAGGTCAACACGACGGCGGAGAGTTTTTTAGCCATTTTATGGAAACACCTTTTGTAA
>LQAA01000131.1 GCA_001577715.1 Candidatus Adiutrix intracellularis
TCCTGGTCTAACCCTGGTTGAATGGCCGTTTAAAATGCCGGTGGATTTCTGGCCTAAAAAACGTCTTGATCTAACTCTTATTTTTCAGAGCCAGGGCCGCCTCCTAAAACTTACCGGACATCTCTTGTCGATCCTACGGGAATTAAAGAATAAAAGAAGATCTGACCAATAAAGAATTATTAATTTAGTGAGGGACGACCGGGGGTAAAAGCTCAATTCGGACTAGAAGTTTATCTAACCAGGGGCCTTCAATTGTCTCAACCTGACCTAAATCGCAAGCTCGGGTAAAATTAGGTTGCAGGGGAAGACGCGAAACATGGCTCAGTCCAAAAGTAGCGGTCGTCTCTTCGGCCCTAGATCTACCAAAAATAATTACTTTCCGGCTGCAATCTGGGCATTGAAAATAACTCATGTTTTCTACCAGCCCCAAAATTAGTACTTGCATCGTTTGGACCATATTAACCGTTTTACCCACGATCATGGTCACAAGTTCTTGGGGCGAAGTGACTATAACCAACCCGCTCAGGGGAATGGTCTAAAAAACCGTGAGCGGCACATCGCCAGAGCCAGGGGGCATATCAATAAAAAGGTAGTCGATATCCTTCCAGATGACTTCAGTCCAGAACTGTTTAACCAGGCCGCTAATGATCAGACCGCGCAAGATGACCGGATCGGTCTCATGATCGATCATTAGGTTCAAGCTAACTACGCTGATGCCGGTAACGGTTTCGACCGGATAGAGACCGAATTCGTCCATCTTCACCCTTTGCGAACGGCCGAAAAAACGAGGAATAGAAGGGCCAGTAATATCAGCGTCCATAATACCGACCGAAACTCCACGGCGCCTTTCGGTTACAGCTAAAAGCGCGGTTACCAGAGATTTCCCTACTCCGCCTTTGCCACTCAAAATTCCTATAACCTTACCAATACGGCTCATTTCATGGGGAGGTACCAATAGGTTGTCCGGTTTTAATAAAGCCTTACTTCTTTTATTTGGAGCTTTCCGGTCGCCGCATTTAGAATGATAGGCCGAACACAAATTGTTAGTGTAACCATCACTCATACTTTAAAAAATTCCTTCCGGGTTATTTAAGAGAAAAAACTTAGCTATTTATTTAACAGAATATAAATATTTTAATATATTTAACTAATTTAAGCAAGTCATTCCAACTCTAAATAATTTTTATGTTATATTAATAAAAGCTTTTGGCTCTTTAATAAAAAAGAGTAACTACCTAATAAATTTTAAATATTTTTATACGCTTAACTTCAGAAAAACTACCAACACGCTAGTGGTATACGTTCTTTATCTTTAGCTCTAAATCAAAGAAGCCACCGGGTTTAAAATAACGAAGGTTTGCTAACCACATCAAAAAGATAGAAGGAAGCTGTCTAAATAGATGAAAGTAACTCAACATATATGAAATAGGAATGTAAGTATCATAATAGTATTTACGCCGCAATACCGTAGGCGAGTGATTTATGGAAAACTCAAAGCCGATGTGAATAAAATATTGTATGAACTGTGTTAAAGGAAAAGTTTAGAAATAATAGAGGTTAAATGCTATCTTGATCTTGTTTTATATATTTGTACGGATATTACTAAAATACAGTATATCGGAGGTGATGGGTTATCTAAAAGGTAAAAGCTCACTGATAATATTTGATAGGCATACCAGCTTGAAGTACAAATGAAGTATAAGTATGGTAACAGGCACTTCTTATGTTAAGGTTAGTAAATAAAAGCAAAAAAATAGCCCTTTTAAGGGCGAGCCTATAAACATAATGCACTTAGTAACCTACTAGATCACATAGTGCCAATTGTGGTTGTAGAAGATAAATTCAGCAGCCGTTGCCCATTAACCGAAGAAGGGCGACAGGACATTAAAAATTTAATTCAGTCTTTAAACCTCTATCTCCTCAAGGGGACCTGGTTAATTCTACTTTAACTCTGAACTTCAGTAAAGATTTAGAAAAAAATACCACACCAGAGCTAGGCTGTTCAGACCAGCCGGCTCACCTCCCTGGCCTCTTTTCTAACTTCAGATCGCAACAGAAACAATCATATTAATAATGGCGGGGGGTTGTTCGGTAATAATATCAGGGAAGATGGATGGACCAACTTCGAGATCCTATCTGACTCGGGCTTCTTTTCTAGCGTGGTCTAAATAAAAAAAGTTTTTCAAAGCGAAGAAACTACTCCACCTGGCCGCTACCTACCTCCAATGGGCTATCTTTAAAGACTAAACTCACCCTCCTAAAGCTGATCAATAGAATTTTCTTTATTCGAAAAATCATAGTGAATTAAAAGACAGCCGCTGGGTCCTCTTGATAAAATATATTTTAATCAGTAGTTTTATCAACAAAAATTAATTCTTCTCGAACTATCTTTAAAAACGCTTGAGACTTTACCTAATTTAACCAAATTAGGTGCACCCAAAGATCTAAGGAAAGCAACCGCTCAAAGTACTCGGCTTAAAGAAAAGTTAACTTGCTACTTTAAAGCTGAAAATCACCGGGGAAAACAGACTCAGATAACCGAACTCTTCTTCAACGATCTGGCTAATAGTTTAGAGGCAACCAAGATACAAAACTAATTAAAAATACTCCAATCTTTCTAGGAAACCTACTTTCATTCCTTGCTTCATAAATTAACTCCGGCTTAACATCTTCACCTCAATATGACCGTGAACGGGTCCAGCCAACAAGAAATTTATTTCACTTTTTAGGAGGGCTACTTAATTCCTTTTAAATGAAGGTATAACGGATTAACTAGCAAAATTTATTATAATTTAGTCAAAGATATCTATCTAATACGACTAATTTAACCACTGAAGGAGGGGTTGGTAGCGGCAACTTTATATTTTATCAGCCGAAAGAAGTTAAATATAATTTATCTAATCTATTTCAGCTATTTCAATAAATTGAGATCGTTTACCAGCTGTTAGTTTTACTATAGGTAGCGGGCTACCTTTAAAACTTAAGTTAATACTCTATTTTTCTTTAAAAGGTCATAAAGGAGCCAGAGACTAAACATAGTGACGCCCAAAAAACTAAACAATCTAGAACAAGCAACTCATACTAAAAAGGCGGTACTTTAGCGTGGACGACTAGGGAAGAACTAATGACTAGTGAAGCTAGAACAATTGCAAAAGAAGACGATAGCTGGAGTAATCGATGGTCTAACACAATTCGTCTAAGCCTTCGAGATTGAAATCGCTTTTAAAGCGACCGCTGCGGAGTATATTATATAAAGACTTAAAATCTGTAGGCAGAAAGCTTAGAAAATCTATTAAGTCGGCCAGCGAATTTTGTAA
>LQAA01000132.1 GCA_001577715.1 Candidatus Adiutrix intracellularis
GGCGATACTAGTTGATTATATAAGACCGGGCCACCTGGATAAGACTAAACTCGGGGTTAAGCTGATAACCCACGCTCTCGATCTGGCTCAAATTTTGATTAGCAACAGTAAATTAGGGGGAACGGGAAGTTGATATTGAGCGGGAATATTCATTATGTTATTCATGATACGTCTCAGATTAAGTTCTTTGAGAAGGCGTCCTAAATGGGCTTCTAAAAATAGATCTACCTCCACTTCCAGGCGCCCATAATCCGAGGGATATTCCGGTTCAGTCGTAATTAATTTCAAGAGGACCGAGATTACGACCCGGGCCTTTTTTCTCATTATCCCCAAGATTAGATTCAAGATAAGTTCCCGGATGTTACGACTCATGCGGCCTACCAAACTAAAGTCTAAGAGAGCCACTCAGGGGCCAGATTGGACAAAAAGGTTGCCGGAGTGAGAATCGCCGTGAAAATAGCCGAAAGTTATAATCTGCTCCAGAATCACTTCCGTACCAAAGGCAGCCAGAAAATTAATATCGTATCTAGATTTTTTTAAATCATCAAGATCATTAAATTTTAATCCTTCAACCCTTTCCATAATCAAGACCCGTTCACTGCGAAGCGGACGGTAGAGACGAGGCATCTTAACCTTATAAATTATAACGTAGAAACGGCTAAACCGCTCTAGGTTGATAGCTTCCCGACTGAAAACTAATTCCGATAGTAAACCACGTGTAAATTCAGCTACTAAGGTTCGAGACCGAGTAGAAATCAGGGCGGGTAAATGCTTTTTCACTAGTTCGGCCAGACCTGCCAAAATTTCTAGATCAGGGTTATCTACTTCTGAAGCCCCGGCCACCATACTTTAACCACTACTTATGTGCCATCTACCAAACGAGCCGAATGAATCTGACCCACCGAGGCCGCAACTAAATGTTCCATAGATAAATCTGGTAGTTCTCCAGAAGCTAAAATACCTTCGCCAAAGCGTTCCCCCTCAGTTAAATCTATTAGGATAAACTTAATTTTGAAGGTAGGAAAATTCTTTAATATAGGCTTCGGGAATAAGATCATCGCGGGTGGAGAGAAGCTATCCCTATTTAATAAAAACAAGACCCAATTCTTCTATAGCCAAACGCATTCGTTCCGGACGGCTAAAGATTTCCGCTCTGTTCTACTACTTCAGACTCACCAAAACACACACTTGTTCTAGAAATTTATTCACCCCCAAACGGAGTAGGAAATCTTCGAATCCAGATTTAACCAGAACCGCCGCCACTTCGCGAGCCCGGCCCATATGCCGATAAGTTCGACCCAGGCGGACTAAAGAGGCCACAGATATTCGTTCCAATTTTATTTACCCCTTCTCTTAGACCTAGTTAAGAAAAAGCTTTATAACATATTGAAGCCTTGACTGGCTTATGGTAGCATTAAAAAGTAACAATGGCTACAAGGAGATACCATGACTACCCCCACTAAAACTTATACCCCTGATTTTATACCAAAGGCTTCAGGATCGGACAAAACTTCTGAGCAATTACCAACTAGTCAAACTATTCTAGATATTCAGCAGGCCGGA
>LQAA01000133.1 GCA_001577715.1 Candidatus Adiutrix intracellularis
TTCTGCTTCTAGTTGACCGCGCCGAAGGTTCCGCTATTTCTGGCAATTGAACGAAAAGAGAGTAACCAGTCTAGCCGCCATCGCCTTGGTGGACTCGGCCTTCCCGATGCTATGCTCAGCGGTGATTATTCTGGTAACGGCCACCTCTCTAGCAACCCGCCGCCGGGCCGACCCCTGGAATATTCTGGCCGCTACCACCTAAACTATTCTACTCTTCACAACCGACCAACTGCTAACGGTCTCTTTCCAACTTAATTTCGCAACAACAGCGACTATTCTAACTGTTTTCGTATTTCACCCTAGCGTCCCAGCTCCAGTTCTTAGCTCTCCTTAGCTCTAAAAGCAAAATAGAAGCCTTCTTTAAATAAACTCTTCTAATCGTCCTAACTGAAACTCTCGGCGCCACACCCCCCTAATTGTCTAGCATTTTAACTATTAACCTTGAGCCGGCCTTTTAACCAATCTAGTCTTTACGCCACTATTGTCATTTTTTAATCTTGATCCCCAACCTATTAGCTCTAGCTGCTACTCTCCCCTAAACTCCCCTCCCTCCTCATTTTTCCACCCCAACCCCGGCCGACCCCTGGACCCTGAACCTAATTAACGAAATTCTTACCACCCTCTAGCTACTTATGGAACGCCTGACCGAAGGAATCAGACCAGGCCTAATGTTTTCTCGCGGTCCTAAGACTCGATTTCAATCTAAACTAATCTGAGGGAGGACAAGATCTAGCTCTAAATGTGCAGCTAAGGCCCCTAACCGCACCACCCTGGCCACGATGTTGGCCCTCATCTTACTATTTTTGAGCCTTCTGCCAGATCAGCTAGCAAGACCAGAGGAGGTAGACCTTTTCAATTTCACCGTTCTAAATGTAGACTAAAGTTCGGCCCTCCATTTAAGTTTCCCTAACGGTCGCCAGATGGTGATTAACGACAGCAAATATTACAAATTTAACCCTAGCAAGACCGTAAGCACCCTCTATTTTTTACAGGCAGAAAATTTTCATCCCCGAAAAATCTGGGCCGCCGCGCCCTAGTCGCCGGATATTTCGCCACTCTACCGAGCCTTCACCACCACTTCTCCCACTGGTTTCCGATCAGACTGAATCAAACTACGGTAGTTCAGAAACTTCGATTCCGTTACCGTTCAGCCTCTCTAGCCTCCGCCCCTAATTACACCTAACCGAGCACCGAACCACCAAATAAATTGGGGGTAGTCTAGCTAACCACCTGAAATTAATTTAGTTTTATCATAACCAAAGATATCAAAGAGTAGGCAAAAACAAAACTACTAAAGCACTATGGAGATCACCTGGCAACCACGATACTAATGGAACCTCACTACGAATAGCTAGACTTCGCTGATCCCTGAATTTCTAGCCACCATCCAGCGCTAGCCTGAGTGGCAGT
>LQAA01000134.1 GCA_001577715.1 Candidatus Adiutrix intracellularis
CTTTATTTTTCTAGCCTGCGGGGCTTTGCGGCTGGCTCGTTTCAATGTCTTTTCTGGGGTTCGCGACCCAGATTTTTTTCAGGGGCTGCCTATTCCCGGCGGGGCGGTAATGATGGCGGCTGCAGTTTTATGGCATTATCCCCGTGCCCAGGCGCCGGAATCGCCCGAGGGTCCGGTGATTCTCGGCCTGGTTTTGGTACTAGCCTTTCTGATGGTTTCAAATATAGATTACGTTAGTCACAAAAACAAGATTCTTTTCCGTAACCAGAAACCCTTTGAAACCCTAGTCGTCAGCGCCTTAGTTCTGGGCCTTATCATCGTTAGAATTAAAAGCGTACTTTTACCCCTTGGTTTTATCTACTTAGCTAGCGGACCGGTGGTAACCATTATCCGGGCCCACCGCCACAGACTAAAAATGTCATTTGGAGAGAACCATTCCAAGACCGCCGTCCCAAAAAACGATCCGTCACTCGGGAGAGATCAACCTTGAATCTACTTTTTATTGCCCTGGGAGTCTTTTTAATACTGACTATCGGGCTGATTCTAAACCAGGGAATGCGAAAAATAACCCCACCCTCGAACCAACCCCCCCGATATCGTTCTGAGGTCCGTTCATCCCTAAATCTGGATCGACCCACCCGAAGCCGTCGGAAAAATAGCCACCCACCCACGATCCTGGTACCTATTTTACTAGGCCTAGTTTTACTAATGTTAGGGATCTGGCTAATGGCCGCCTATATCATACACGATGCCGATCCTAAGATAGCCGAAGCTAAGGTACCTACCGCCACCACTGATCTAGCCGCATCACCACCTCAGGTCGGGAGCCTCAGCGGGCACTTAACTCTAGAAGAGCCCCCAACTACCGCCCCCCTAATTTCATTATCCGCCACAAAAACAGTTTCAGCCGCCCTACCACCCCCCGTAGCCGCCACTCCACCGACCACCCTACCCGTAGCAAATGCAGCCCGTGCGATTTCCCCGCCCACCAGTAGCTTAGCCCAGGTTGGCCTGATGCCGGCAAGTCAGGAACCTTTTAAACCAGTTATAATCCAGTCCGACCTAGCTCAAATCGCTTCCACCTCGACTAATTCCACACTATCGCCAACTATCCAAAATAACGAAACTATTTTAAGCGGCACAAAAAGCTTCACCATCCACCTTGGGTCTTTCAGTGATAAAAAAAATGCGGAAAAATACCAACTCAGGCTAACCGCCACCGGCGAATCGGCCTATATTTCAGAAACTACTAATACCGACGGCCGGCACTGGTACCGAGTAATGAGCGGCCACTTTAGCACCCGCTCCGCTGCCGACGCCCACGGCCGAACTCTCAGAAGCCGCGGTCTAACTGACAACACCGGCAGCTATCTAGTCAAGCCAATCAATTAGGTAAGGATAATACTTTATAACAAAAAGATCTGGTTCTGACGGAATAACGCCGCTTTCCCCGCTACGGAAAACCTTTGTCGGCGGGCAGCTCCTACGAGGTATATCTAGAACTATCCAAAGCCATTCAAACGGAAACTAGACAAGAAGCCTTAAGAATAAAGGCACCAAACCACTCTACATCAGCGAATCATATCCTTATTCCATACCTGGATCCAACTAAAAGAAACCTTACTTAAATTAAGCACCGAACCCATTACAGACATAACTGATAATCGCCGCTCTAAATGCGATGCGGTTTAATAATTAGAGGTTTATTAATGTCGGTGTAAAAAATGAAATGGCGGCTCTTGATTCCATCGATATTTTCTGAAACCACCTAAATACCATTTTTCTTTAAAGGGTTACGAGCTATTTTAACGTTTTAATCACCAATCTTACGGTTGCACCTCAACCTAAATGACGATTCATCCCTCCCAAAATCTAAACCTCCAGATTATCCAGGTGACTGCCCCGCCTCTTAAACATCTAGATCAGAGTCAGAATGGAAACATTGAAGTACTGGAATGTAAATCAGACAAAAATTTTGGCTTTCGAATAGAGAAAATAAATCATTTCCCTGACTTTGAGCTAATGATCATGGCGACACATGGAGACACACAGCTAAAAAACTACCCAGAACGGCTGAGACCATTGTTGATTCCCCGCAAATAAAAATTTCTCTAAGTTCTAGACGGTAACGATAAACTTCAACAACTTACTATTCGACGTGGTATTTATCTTTATAACTAATCGTTTATAACTAATCGGGTTCCTTAAAAAATATATTACAACCGACATTAATCTACAAGCGAAAAATATAACTGATATTATTTTTTAAAAAAATTATTGTAAACTACTGTTTATTAATCTTATTATATCTAATCATACATAATAACCCTAAATATTAAGCTTAATTTAGGACTATCCACTCAACAGATGATCTACTCCCCCCTATAAGAAATTAGTACGATACCATCTAAGGATGTACTAAATGGTTTTCTAGGTACACTATGTCCACACACTTGCTATTAAAGCGATTATTCCTTTTTACCTTTATTTATCGACCCTCCCTTAAACAGGTCAATGCACTCCCTCAATGCTAGTTGGACAGCCGTAAGGGCTTCCCCATAAGTAATTACTTATTTATTCTACTATCTTTATAATATCCACAATACATGAAGTACCTATTGCCATACCTGCACTCCAAATTAGCATACCTATATAATTAATAAAAAATTACAAAACATTCATTAGGCGAAATTTCGAAATTAGATTTTTTTGATCACTAGACAAATCTAAAGTCGTATCTAAAAAAATATTTTTATTGTAACTATTATACTATTATAAAATGAAATGATTCATTTTTTTAAATTTTTCTGACTACCTAATTTTTGATTAGGATTTTATGAACTCAGCTAATATAATAGAGGAAAAGAAATCTATTCGCAGATTAATACTATAGCTATATAATATTATTATATAATTTTTAACACCATTGAAAAACTCAGAAAATAAAATCAACCCTAACGACTGTGAATTTTACTCTTTAGATAACCCATTACCTCTGATACACTGTACTTCAGCAGTATCCCTACAGACATGTGGATATAATCAGAATAGTACTCAACCGCTATTATCCCCACCCTTTCCTTTCACATAGTTCACACAATAATTTTACCCACATCGATCTTAAGATTCCCATAGATCAATTACCTACGGCACTTCGGCACAAATACATGTAATACTTACATCCCTATCTCATACATGATAAGTTACTTCCATCCATTCGGAGAGTTTTTATATCTTCTTGATGCGATTAGCAAAGTTTCATCATTTTAAAGTTCGGAAGTTTCTTTAACTTAGAACTAAGTCTAAAAATTGCCTATCACCAACATAGTTAATAATTTTTTCAAGCTTAAGCGCACAAAAAATCGCCGGACCTTATTAGAGAACCCGACGATTAGCGGTTACGGTAGAGAAAAAAAATTAAGCACCCGAAAGTCGTTAATCACGTCTACTACCAAAGAGGCGCAAAAGGAAGAGAAAAATGTTTATAAAATCAAGATACAGTTGCAAAGCGCCGATAATAACTACACGGCTTTCCTGTTCGGCTAGTTCAAAACCGGTAACACCCTTAGTTAGAACATGGTGACGTACCCGGAGTTTCTGATGGTCATAAGCCGTAAGCCCAGCGAAGACAAAAACTCCAATAACACAGATAGTCAGATCGAAGGGCCCGCTCTGCATAAACATGTTTACCAAGCTGGCCAAAACAAGACCGATAACGCCCATGAATAAAAAGCCACCCCAAGCCTCCAGCGATTTTTTAGTCACCAGGCCATAAACAGCCATGGCCCCATAAATGCCCGCAGTACAGATGAAAGTCTTAACAAAGGCCAGGGAAGGATAAACCAAAAGCAGCACCGAAAAAGTCGCCCCAGTCAAAGCAGAATAAAGCATAAAAATACCTCTAGCCGTTGCTGCGGACATTTGGTCGATACGAGCACTCAAATAAAACACCAGGCCCAGCTGCAACAACGTAACCCAAATCAAGATAAAACTATTCCCACTCAGAAAAGTAAGCCAGGCTTCGGATGAGGCGATGGTGTAACCGGTTAAGGCGGTTAAAGCTAAACCAATAAACATCCAAATATAAACATGCTGAAAAAACAAGGTTTCACTAGAAATGTTGGTGCGACCAGTA
>LQAA01000135.1 GCA_001577715.1 Candidatus Adiutrix intracellularis
TTTGGCCCTTTGTCCGCTCAATTAAATTACTCTAAGGCGATGGCGGAGTCAAACGTAAAATTGAGAATTTTAACATAAATGTTGACTTAGGTTCCGATATCCCGCGAGGCTAGCTTAGAAGTCTGGGCTAGCCCAGACTTGCGTTCTTGTCAGTGAATACCTTAATAGTGTTTTTCAATATACAGAAGATCTAATATCACTGAAATAATCGCTGAACGTAGGGATTAAAAGTTAGTATTAGTATAGATGCGATAGTTTTCGTATACATCACTACCGTGCTAGCCAGTTATTTTGTTATGAGTCAGTTAATTTTGCGATAAGGGCTGTCAGTGGCCTAGACTAAACCGCCGGTTAGATTTAAATCTTTATCTACATCGGCAGCTAGCAAGTGAGCCTGCTATTCTAGATACGGAACTAGAGAGGCCGATTGGTAGTGGGGCGAGGTATCTTTAGTGAAAGTCCCCTTTCGGGCAGAAAAGGACGCTGGATTTAAGTTTTGGCTTAAGACTACCGATTAAGCCTAAAAAAATAAAAAATTTTGTCCTCCCGGCGGCTCAATTCCTCCAAAGCCATCACCACATTGATGCCCCTAGAACTGGCCCTACTAAAAAAATCGGCCAACTATAAAGTCTAGTTAATCCACTTAAAAGAGAGGATTGCTAAGGTCACCCCGGTGGGGCGAAGCGGAGCAGAAATTTAAACCCAGCGATAACTAGAAGACTACAATTAGGTAGAGAGTCTAATTTTCGAGGGAGGTACTTTAGGGTCATAATTCAAAGTTATAGTCATTTAGGTATATCCTAATTTTATATGATCAACATGGCGTCACCATAACTATAAAAACGAAAACCAGCGGCGATCGCCTCGGTATAGGCGGCCAAAAGTCGTTTACGCCCGGTTAGAGCCGCCGCTAACATTAAAAGACTGGAAGCTGGCAAGTGAAAATTAGTGACAAGTCCGTCTATTACTTTAAATTTGTAACCGGGTCGAATAAAAAGGTCGCTCCAACCCTCACGGGAAATTATTGATCCAGTTTCTGCCGCCCATTCTAGTGAGCGGGCTGAGGTAGTGCCGACAGCTATCACCGAGCGACCTTCGGCCTTAGCCACACGTACAGCCCGTACTGCGTCTTCCGAGACGCGGATATATTCGCTGTGCAGCCG
>LQAA01000136.1 GCA_001577715.1 Candidatus Adiutrix intracellularis
TCAGTATTTCAGTGCCCGCGCTTACCAAAAGCTGTATTAGGTACTTAGTTTATTTTAAAAATTAAAAAATCAAACCGTAAAGAATGTCTGGCCGAAATTTGTTCTCTTTACCGAATATTTCGGTCAAGCTAACTCACCTGGTCAGGTGGTCTAAAAGATTAACTAGTTTGAGGGGGAGTTACCAGCCAAAAATTAGGCCGATGAGTGACGGGGGTATATTCTGGCTGGAAAGAATATCCGACCTGGTAGGAACAAGACGCTATTTAACGTTTCCGCCACTTTTTCTAGTAAGGCTAGAAGGCTCAATTCAGAGGCTAGCTTTAGAATCATGGTTTTTAGATCACTTTTTTATCGCGCCATCGACCTTGGCAGTAGCGCCAGGTTCCGGCGATGTTTAGAGTTAGAACATAAAATACAAAAACTACCCATAAAGTATAAATAGTGGCCACCCCAGTTTTAAAAAGAACCCAAACGGGAAAAGCTAGGGCCAGAAAACCACTTATACCCATGACTACCATGGGAAACATGACGTCCCCAGCTCCGCTTAAGGCGCCGAAACTACATATATAAAGACCGTCAAACAGGGTATAGGTAACTACGAAGCGCAGGAGAATAACACCTAGTTCCATGATTCGTCCGGAGTCTTCCGAAATATAGTTGGTGGATAAAAAAATGCCTAAGAGCGGCCGAGGGAAGATTAAAAAGATGGCGGAGATTATCAGAATATAAAAAGTGCTGATTCTGACGCCGCTTAGATAGGCTTTTGAAGCTTGGTCGGGCCGGCCAGCACCGATAGATTGACCCACTAGGATGCTAATACTAGTTCCCAGTCCGATTAGGGGGGAAAACGACAGCGATTCTATGGAAAAAATAATGTTGTTAATCGCCAAGTATAATTCTCCTAGACGGCCGACAATAAAGACGAAAAAAGTGAAGGCTGCTAAATCCAAAAATCTTTGCAATCCTTCTGGAGCCCCATAGATAATGAGGCGGCGTAATAATTTAAAATCAAATTTGCGGGTGGAGAAAACGCCATGGTTATTTTCCATTCGGTGATTGAAGATAATTAGAGCAAAAATAAAGATAATAACTAGCCAACTGGCTACAGTCGCCCAAGCTGCCCCTACAATGCCGTTTCCCTGGAATAGTCTTACCCCGCTTACTTTCAGGCCGAAAACTAGAATATAAGTCAGAGGGATATTAATGAGAGCCCCGGCTAATTGCACCCACATGACCACTTTGGTCCGGCCTAGACCGGCTAAAAAAGAAGCCATTGCTAGGCAACCAAAATTCAGGACCGAAGGTACAGCCAGAATACGGTAATAAATTATTTCTAGCTTTTGAACCTCCGGTGGATGAGCTCCAAAATCAAAGATTAGAGGGGCCAAGAAATAAGTCAGGGCAATAAGAAAACCGGAAATAAGGGCCAGATACAACCCTTGCCACATACTAGCCGTAGCCCGTCGAGGCCGTCCGGCTCCTTTATATTGGGCGGTAAAAATACTGACATAGCTTATCAAGCCATAAAAAAAAGAAGTTATCGTCATCAAAACTGTTCCAGCAGGTAAAGAAGCGGCTATGGCATCTAGTGAATAATGACTTAAAAAAATTCGGTTGGTAAAAAGCATGGCCGAAATAGAGATGTTAGAAGTCATCATCGGGAGGCAGAGACTTAAAACCTGGTAATAGCCATTGCTTCTTCGCCAGTGATGACTCGGATGTATGGATCTAAGGATCTTAGAAAAAAAATTTCGGAGCCCCAGACGACAAGCCGCTTCTTTTCGCTCTTCTTTTACTATCCCTGCATCTTTCACCGCTCTTCTGCCCAAGCCTTAATTTCTTCAGGAGTAGCGACAGCAGTTCCGACTTTACCGACAACGACGCCGGCAGCCAGGTTGGCTAGAGAGGCACCGAGAGCTAACGGCGCACCTAAAGCTAGAGTAGCTACCATAACGGCTACAACTGTGTCACCAGCGCCGCTGACATCGAAGACCTCCCTAGCCTGGGATGGCATAAGAACAGGGTTAGCCCCGGAATTGGTTAGAAGAAGCATACCGTCTTCGCCGCGAGTGATAAGGAGAGCTGCTAAACCGCAGGTATTCATGATCTCCCGGCCAACTTTTTTTAGTTCGCTAGTTGTAGCGACTTTGCGTCCAACGGCTTCGGAAAGTTCGTTTCGGTTAGGTGTGACCAAGTCAGCTCCATGGTAACGGCGGTAGTCTGGTCCTTTAGGGTCGACCACCACAGGACGCCCGTTTTTTTGCGCCAAGCTGATAACTTCTTGAATCAGTCCCTCAGGTAGAGTGCCTTTGCCATAGTCTGATAAAACAATGGCCTGAATTTTAGGTAGAGTTTTTTTAACCGCAGTTAAAAGTTTTTGTGCTGTATGACCTGATATAGGATGGTCGTTTTCGTCGTCAAAGCGTAGTAATTGTTGAATGCCGGCGATGACTCGGGTTTTAACGCTGGTTGATCGGCTTTGATCGCGAATAAAAATGGGAATAGGTAGGTGCGCTTCTTTAAAAAGGTTAATAAGGATGTCGGCTACCGTATCGTCTCCGGTGAGACTAATGGTCTGGGGGTGAGCCCCTAAAAAACCTATATTTTTAGCTACGTTTCCCACTCCTCCGGGCATTATCATACGTTTAGTCACTCGGACTATTGGGACGGGCGCTTCCGGGGAGATACGATCGGCTCTCCCATATATATAACGATCCAGCATAATATCACCCAAACATAGTATGGGTCTATTTTTAATTCCATTTAATAATTCCAGAATTTTTTTCATTGAATATTTATCCGGGTGGCCATAAAGGTGGCGAAGTTAATTTGAGCGTCTTGTTGGGCTAGCGCAGTCAGCGCGACTGACGTGTCCTCAGGTGATTTCCAGCCAGAAAGAGGGATTGGATTTTGCCTAATTATGAAAGCAGTGGATGTAAGAAAATTAATATCGCCTTGCACCGGCTGAAAATACAACCCCCCATCTTTAACAACGACGGGCATGAAGAGACCTTCTTCGGTTAATCTTTTAAAAACTTGGGTTGGGTTAGGATAGTGATTGAAATTTTTATTAAGGTGAGTTATTTTTTCAGGCGGCAGATGGTGAAGACGAAAGGTTTCAATAATTACATCACGGTTTAGAGCCGGGTCATAGGCGCAAAAGCCACCTTTGATTGGTCGCTCCGGGTTATTGGGCACAATTTCCATAGTCATATTGAAGCCTGCGCGCCCTAGATGAAGGGCTAGGCCGATAGTGTCAAAATCAAGAGCCTTATTTAGATAATTAAGATCCTCAATGTTGTATGAAACTAGGTCGTCATGCCGCGCCAGCCGTTCAAAAAAATCGGATTGACGTAAATAATTTTTTTGACCGTCTACCCCTATGTACCAAATTTGATTATCCATAGTTTTTTGCATGGCCATCTGCCCGTGATTATGGAGATGGTATGGGGTATTCTCATCAAAATGCCAACCGCCTTCAGGTCTGAGAGCGGGGAAAGAAGCTTGAATCATAAAAAGAAAATTTTTTGGAGCTAATCCTAAGAAGGCGGCGTTTTGAACGTGGCGGATAATTTCGATTCGGCTACTTTCATTTATAATTAGCAGAATAGTCTGACGGGCCAAAACTTCTCGTGGATCGAGCCCAGCAGCCAGGGCGAGGTTGTTAATTTCAAAGGCCCACTGACCCAGGTAACGATCGCCTAGAACATAGGGCAACAATTTCTGTTTATCGGTTGGTATGTTATGGGGAGCTATGAGATATTTCGGCCCCAGAGCCAAACGAGTGGCCTCTCCGGCGGCTGTGTATTCCCAGAAAATTCGGCCTTCTAAAATCGCTTTTTGGGCCTCGCTTCTAATTTTATCATTGAGGCAACTTTCAAGCACGATCTGATTATGGGGCGATTCCAGTTTATCTAGACCAGGATAAGCATTATATTCATCTTCCAAATTTTTGACCGCTTCGATAGTTAGGCCGGGAAATTCAGCCTCAGCTATTTTTCGGCAAGATTCGGCGTAGGTCGCTAGACTAGTCAAATCAATCTTAATCATATTTTAATTTAAAGTTTTTTTAAAAATTACATGGGTGGCGGCCACGGCCGGACTGTCGATGGGTTTGAGGCTAGAGGAGGGCTGAGCATTCTGATCAGCGTTATAAATGAGTAAATCATCGGGGATAATTCCGGCTAGATTCATCTTCTCTTCTTCAATTATACCCAGAGCTTCCTTAGTTACCTCACCCCGAACCCGGTTTAAAATTAGGTATTTATTGGGGACCTTGATTTTAAGCTCGTCTACTAGGTGCCAGATACGTCTAGCGGCGGTTAGACCTCGGCGGGAAGCATCAGAAATAACATAAAAAACATCCATATAACGGGCAGTTAGACGGGAAATATGTTCCATGCCGGCTTCGTTGTCTATGACCTGATAGGGATAATTTTTAAGGGCCTTTTCCAAAACGGCGGTCAAAATAGAATTAGCCGCACAGTAACAGCCTGAGCCTTCGGGTTGACCCATGACCACCAGGTCAATGTTGTTACCCTCAACTATGGCCTCTTGAGTTCGCATTTCAATTAATACATCTTTAGTGATGGAGACATTGGCGGAGGAAGATTTCATTTCTTCACGAGCCTCTGACAAGTTCTTTCATATTTTCATACCTAGAACGTCAGCTAA
>LQAA01000137.1 GCA_001577715.1 Candidatus Adiutrix intracellularis
TCACGAGCCTCTGACAAGGTTCTTTCATATTTCATACCTAGAACGTCAGCTAAGTTAGCGTTAGAGTCGGCGTCCACGGCCAGAACCGGGATACGACCGGTTTCTACAAGATATTGAATAGCTAGACCGGCCAGAGTTGTTTTGCCGGTGCCACCTTTACCGGCCATGCCGATTATCAGACTCATAGGTTACTCCTTGTTATATTTAGATTCAGAAATCAAGATTCTTGGGAGTGCGTGGGAAGGGGATGACATCACGAATATTGGCTGAACCCGTAAGCATCATCAAAAGACGTTCGAAACCAAGACCGAATCCGGAGTGAGGTACGGTACCAAAGCGTCTAGTATCAAGATACCACCAATAGGCTTGACGATCTAGGCCCAACTCGTCCATGCGTTTCTCAAGGAAATCCAACCTTTCCTCTCGCTGGCTGCCGCCAATTAGTTCCCCTACTTTCGGCACCAGAATATCCATGGCCGCAACTGTCCGCCCATCATCTTGTAAACGCATATAAAATGGTTTTATAGTGGCCGGGTAGTTATATACGATGACTGGTTTTTTAAAATGAACCTCACAAAGGTAGCGTTCGTGTTCAGTTTGTAGATCCATCCCCCAGATCGGTTCAAATTTAAAATTATAATGAACGTTTTTAAGTATATCAATAGCTTCAGTATATGACAAGCGGACATAGATGTCAGTTAGGATATTTTCTAAACGAATAAAAAGTCCCGGTTCAACAAATTTGTTGAAGAGAGCTAAATCTTCACGGGCCTCATTTAAAGCCGTATTAACTACATATTTAATGAGGGCCTCGGCTAAATCCATGTTATCGCCTAGATTGGCGAAAGCCATTTCCGGCTCAACCATCCAAAATTCAGCGGCGTGGCGGAGCGTGTTAGAATTTTCAGCTCGAAATGTTGGACCAAAGGTATAGACCTGACTCAGACCCAGAGCCAGAAGCTCAGCCTCAAGCTGACCTGAAACCGTAAGGGCAGCTTCTTTACCGAAAAAATCGTCTTTAACCCGATCGCCGGTAGGGAGAGTAGTCACTTTAAACATCTTTCCTGCTCCCTCACAGTTACTGCCAGTTATGATAGGAGTATGGACGTAAAAAAAATGGCGTTCCCGAAAAAAGTCATGCACAGCCCAGGCACACTGACTGCGGAGACGTAAGATAGCCCCGAATTTATTAGTGCGACTTCTAAGATGCGCAATAGACCTAAGAAATTCGTCAGAGTGGCGTTTCTTTTGTAGGGGATAGGTTGCAGGATCGGCTATCCCCAAAACAGTTAGTTCCCTGACTCTGACTTCCCATTTCTGACCATCGCCGAGTGAAGGTAGGAGCAAACCTTTGATTTGCAAGGCGGTACCGGTGTGAACATTTTTTAGAATATCGCTCCTGAATAATTTTTCCCCGACCAGCACCTGAAGGGTGGTTAGAGAAGAACCATCACTAAGCTCCAAAAAAGAAAAACCTTTAGCGTCACGGCGGGTACGCACCCAACCCATTACCGTTACTTCGCTATTTTCCGTAATTTTCCCGGCCAGCAGGTCCCTAATTGTAATCCTCACCGAATCTCCTTTAAAAAACAGCCCGACGTCTGTTTCAGACAACGAGCTGTTGTTTTAAATTATGGAATACAAAATGTCGCCCTGAAAAACAATCAGATCAATATAAGACTAATATCAGACTAAGCCGAAACTGCTTAACTCTTCTGTACCTAAGGATGTGGTTAATATCCAAAAGAGATTTAATACTCCAGTTTATTTTAGTTATGTTCAGAATATATTTAATGTTCAGTTCCGTATTAAATATCGAAGCGGCCTTATTTTTATCGCCTCTTATATTAATAACTTCAGAGATGTAATTTACTATTATATCTATGTATATAAGTATTTTCTAGAATAGTACCAGTATCAACCACGATGATGTTGATACAATTGGTGTGTTCTATATTCCTTCATGCTAAACTCAAGTTAGCTAGAGTAAAGGTTAGATACTCACTCTCGAGTGTTTTACCAAAACTAGCTAGAGTAACATTTAGAGAACAACCATTTTTAATGTTACTCTAAATTGAGAGGGTATAAAGGAGTATTAAAACCCGTACCGTGTAATTCGAACGCATTCAATTTTTATATTAATGGCATATTTTTATATTAATGGCAAGCCTTATTTTAAAAACTGACGCAAGGGTAGTTCTATAGTAAATTTAGTCCCTCCGCTAGGGTTATTTTGAGCACGAATAAAGCCACCATGATCTCTAATAATGGTACTAACAATGGCTAGACCCAGACCCTGACCTCCGTTTTTAGTTGTAACCTGGGGTTCAAATAGACGCTCTAGAATGGATGAATCAATACCTGGACCGGTATCAGAAACAGACAGTCTTAGACCAGCTATCTCGTCGAATTCTAGAATTAGACTTATTTGACCTTCGCCCTTCATAGCAGTTACAGCGTTATTTAAAATATTAGCCAAAACCCGGCGCATCTGTTCGCAGTCGAATGCAAAAATAGGGGGGAGAGTACGAATTTCGATATTAAAGTCTATTTTTTTATGGGCCTGACGAAAAAGGGTTAGGCTTTCGGAAAGCATTTGTGTAAAATCCCCGAGGCGAGGCTTAGTTTCCGGCAAGCGAGCAAAACGGGAAAATTCATCAACTAGTTTTTTCATTTCTTCCACCTGGCGGATAATAACAGCCGTGCACTCTTCAAAAATGTCCATATTTTCCTGGCCAGCAAGTTGCTCAGAAAAACGCCGAAGTAATCGCTCCGCCGCAAGCTGAATGGGCGTTAAGGGATTTTTAACTTCGTGAGCTATACGCCGGGCTACCTCACGCCAGGCCGCCAGACGTTGAGCTTTTTCCAATTCCGTCAAGTCGTCGAAAGTCAGTAGATAACCTAAGAGTTCGTCATTTTCTCCTTGAAGAGAGGCTATTTTAGACCTGAGACTTAAAAAATCCATTTTAAGGTTCAGTCGAATATTATTTTCTATCATTAGTGGCTGGGGGGTGGTTAAGGCCATTTTCACCAAAGCGGCTAAGGGGGCAGGTAGCGCCGAATCGCAGCCGTCGGTTAGAGCTAGAATATCCAGAGCGGACTGGTTCAGACTAATCACTCCGCCTTCTTGATTAAGTATAACTACCCCCGTGGAGACATTTTTCAGGACAGTCTCCACAAAACGGCGGCGACTGTCAAGTTCGGCATACATCTCTTTTAATTTTTTGGTCATTTGGTTGAAAGAGTTGACTAGTTCGACTAATTCTCCAGAACGGCCTTGGGGTTTGAGAATGAAATCCCAATTACCAGCAGCCACTTTCTGAGTCCCAGCAACTAATTCTGTGACCGGGCGAGCCAACGATCTGGCCAAGTGGCTACCTATCCAAATGGAAACGAAAACAGACAAAAGAGCCATAGCCGTCAATCCGGTTAACTGGGTAACCCGGAAAGGTTGCTGAACATTCAAGGCGTCCTGATAACCTACTAGGGCGTGACGCACATCTTCAATCTGTGAACGTATAGGCACCAGAGCTAAACGACTTATGGCCAAAAAACCGAGAACTCCGGCCGATGGAACTGTTTTATTTATAAATAAGGGCCAGACTAAGTAAGTCAGGTCACCTGAAGTTGTTTCGGCGGTATTAACCCAAGGGAGGGGTTGGCCAAATTGCCCCGCGAACCAGTCGTGATAAATAGGGGCGATAGGTTCACCGGAGGGTTCAGCCTGTTCCAGCAACCGGCCGTTTTGATCATATAGTTCCACTGAGGCTAGGTGAAAAAGAGCTCGCTTCTCTTCTAAAAATTGCTTTATTTTTGAACTGGAAGCTAATGAAGGTAGTTCGTTAAAAGAATTAAATATATCTTCCCCGTAAATGGTCAGAAGACGGTTATCCATTGCCAGAGCGCCTTCGGTTAAACCAATGGAATCGATTAGGGCGTTTTCTATTAGAGGACTAAACCATAAATCATGACCTCGCACCAACTGTCGGTAGGAATAATAAAAAATTAGAATAGTTGGGAGTAGCGAGAGGCAGATAAAAGCCACCACCATCTTAGTTTGGAGAGTTCCATAGCTCCGATTTTCAAAAAAAATGTTATAAAGCCCTCTCAAAATTAAAAGAATTAGGAAGACCATCAAAAGAACGGAGAAATTGATGGATACTAGAGCCACCAACCCTTGACTCTTGTTTAAACCCGGCCCGAGTTCAATAACTCTGCGCTGCACCAGGGTTAGGAATAAAAAGCCAACTCCTACAATAATTAGAGCCCAACATTCCAGCTTATGTTTGCGTTGGAGTTGTTTTGGGGAAAGTTCGCTCTTGCAGGTCTGGTTTATATTTTTTTTCGTCAGAGACAAAGCTGCACTCCCATTTTTGGTCGGCTAATTTTTAAATTAACGCTATATTAGTATAGTTCTACCTAGTGTTTCAAGAAAGATAATTTTTAAGTCTAGCTTTGAATAAGTTTTTTATGTTAAACTTATTCTTTAATGGAGTTTTTATGCCTACCAAAAGATTATCAAATTTTGGGAACGATCTTTATCCTACAGACGCTCTAGATGCCGGAGAATCCTGGCGTATGTTTTCCGTAATGAGCGAATTCGGTCGGGCTTTTACTGATATGAGCGAAATTGGCCCTGCCGTCAGTATTTTCGGTTCAGCCCGCTCCAAGCCGGAATCATCGGAATGTCGTATAGCTGAAGAGTTAGCCTATCTTTTAGCTAAAAATGGGTTTAGTGTCATCACCGGTGGTGGCGACGGAGTTATGGCATCAGCCAACAAGGGAGCCACCGAAGCTGGAGGTTTATCCATTGGCCTGAACATTAAACTTCCCTTCGAACAAAAGCCTAATCCTTACACTAATCTGCGGCTCGACTTCCATTATTTTTTTATACGTAAGGTTATTTTTATTAAATATAGTCAAGCCTATGTTATTTTACCCGGTGGGTTCGGTACTTTGGATGAACTTTTCGAAGTTATTACTCTCATTCAAACCCAGCGTCTCTTATCCTTTCCCACTTTTCTCATGAATTCGGACTATTGGAATGGCTTGGTAGACTGGCTGAAAGACCGAATGCTGGCTGGTCAATTTATCAGCTCGGAAGATATGGACATATTCACTGTTCTTGACAAGCCTGAAGACGTGGTGCGAGCTATTAAAAAGACACAGATAATCAAGTAATAAAGAGAATGTATGTTCAAATTTCAATTTTATCGAGGTCGCCTACTTTTACTGGTTGCTCTTATTTTTATATTGGCCGGCTGTGTCACTCGAACCGTAGATCGTGGAGGTAGTTCAACTACTGATGCATCAAATATTTTTACCCCCTGGCGGGAGGTGGCGTCCAAACTGGTCGCCAAAGGTTTTTCTACGAAACAGTTGGAGAGTTTTTTCAATTCGCCGAATCTTATCTATTCCAGCACTCCCATGGCTGTCAAACTTCATGAATTATACAATTTATATTTTCATAGCGAGCTGACTCGTGAAATTCAAGAAAAGCTATTCTGCTTAGGCTATGAAATAAGCATTGATGGCCTGGCCGGAATCGAAACCTATTCCGTTCTCAAAAATTTCCAAAAAGATTACGGATTAACTAACGCTAGCGAAATTTCCAGAGAAACAACGATCGCTCTTGATAAAGTTATGAAAAATAAAACTTTTCGGCCCTTATCGGACTATATACCACCATTTAAAAAAATTTTCGACTCCAGCACTTATATCCAGTTTACCAAACCAGAGGTTCTGATTCAGATTGCTTCATTCTACCAAACTGACCGGACCATCTTTGACCACATGAGCCACTATTATAATGTTCCGGGAGAAGTAGTTGCGGCCATCATGTGGGTTGAAACAAATTATGGCCGTAATTTTGGCAAGAATAAGGCTGCTGCTATGTTGGCTTCTATGGCCGCTGCCGCCTCAAATTTTTCAGTGGTAGCTTCGGCGGTGGCCGATCTGGGAAATGATCGGGAAACTATAAATTTTCTTAAAGAAAATTCTATCAAGCGAGGGAATTGGGCCTTGAACGAACTGGCGGCCCTTCTTCGCTATTCTTTCGACAACAACTATGATCCCACAACCTTCCCTGGTTCTATATACGGAGCTATCGGCTGGGGCCAATTCATGCCCTCCAATATTTTGAAATATGGAATTGACGCCAACGGTGACGGTCGAATTGATCTCTTTGACAAGGCCGACGCTATTTTCAGTATCGGCAATTTCCTTCGGACTAATGGTTGGACCGGGCTTAAAATACCTGAAGAAACCCGAAGAAAAGTTATAATGAAATATAATTGTAGTAATATTTATGTTAATACTATTATTTATGTGGCTGATTACTTGGCTAGACAAAAATAACGAGGCTAGGCATGTTAAGAAGATCGGTCATTGACTTTCACACCCACACTCTTCTTTCCGATGGCGAATTGGTACCGGCGGAACTAGTTCGGCGTGCTCAGAAAAACGGCTATAGTGTTTTAGGACTAACCGATCATGTTGATCCTGGGAATCTTCAGACTATTCTAGGTCAAACCCGAACTTTAGCTCTATCTTTGAGAGGATGTTATGAAAATCTCTCTATTCTACCAGGGGTAGAAATAACTCATGTACCCCCAGTCCTGATTGGCGACACGATAAAAAAAGCCCGGGATCTGGGGGCCAGCCATGTAGTGGTTCACGGCGAAAGTCTAGTGGAACCGGTGGCTCCGGGTACTAATCTAGCGGCTATTATAGCCGGGGCCGACATTCTAGCTCACCCCGGCTTTTTAACGGAAAAGGAAGCGGCCCTGGCCGCTGAAAGAGGCGTTTTTTTGGAACTTAGTGCTAGAGGCGGTCACTGTCTCACCAATGGTCTGGTTGCTAAGCTGGCGCATAAAACCGGGGCCGCTCTTTTGGTTAATTCCGACGGCCATGATATCGGTGACTATCTAACCCCTGATCGCCAACGGGGGATAGCTTTGGGAGCCGGCTTAAGTGAAGATAAATTTATTACTCTTATGGCCGAAGCCGCCCGCCTGGCTGATACCTTTGCCCGGAAAATTTAATACCCAGGCGTTGCTTCAGAATAGTTATTCTGCTTATCTAATTATTTCTTTTAAACTGATAATTGCATAAGAGCCGCTCCTAGCTTAAGCCAGAAAAAAATTGAGACCATTTTTCTACCTGACTAGTTTCGTTTTTTCGTCCTTAATTATTAAAACTAAAAAATTGACTGGTTTTTCAAAAGTTTAAGGTACTTCTCTAACGGTAAATATTAGGCCACCCAAGGTCTAAACTTTTAGATGGTTATATTTGGCTAGGTGTTAAAATTCCACATTAATATTACTGCTGATCTTAAGCGTACTCTGAAACTTAAAAAAGTTAACTATATTTTTGGTTCCAGCTCGATAAATATTACCGAATCTAGCTTAGTGAATAAGGAAAGCTAATTGACGGTTAAAGTTAATTTGAGGAATATGGTCCCGCGGTGGAGACCACCTTCCGTGAATACGATTATTTTCTAGGTCGATACGAAGAGCTGCCAAATTTTAACCAGACCATCTTTCTAACTACCCTAACCGGGCTGACTTTACCCCTTTTTCTAGGTTTATATCTGAGCTATCTAGGCTTAACCCCTAGGCGTAACTATACTTTAACCAAGGTATAAAATAACACCTAATTATGACTAAAACTTTTCTCATTAAACCTAAAAGCTGGTATTGAACGAACCTATCATAGGTCTCAACCTTTAAGGTGTCAAAATGGTGGTTAATATCTTTCACCATCTGACCGAAAGCAAGAGGCCTCTACTTTAATATTAACCTACACTATAAATCTGGCCGTTCACCTTGTTACCACATCGATATCATCTACAGCGGCCGGTTAACGGCTGTTGGCATAGAAGGTGAAACTTTTAGGTTAGTTCTGGACGTAATGACGATCTGGAAGATATTTCCTTATCTCTCACTAACGGCGATGCCTTTTCCCCCACTAATTCCTCTCGAAAGTGTTTATCAGACGCCATCTTAGCTGCTCATATTAAAAATTGAATTTTTGAGCTTTAAATGTTATCTATTGGCTGTGGCAGGACGAACAGAAGACCAAGGCCATATTTATAGTTCTTTTTATCCTGGTGCTCTGGGTTCTAGTTTTTGCTTTTTTAATCAAAGCACTGAAAAATCTTAAACCCGCGACATAGTAAGCGATTTTTATACCGTAATTTTCTTAGGTTTATCGATTTGACCGGTTTCGATTATCTTATATTTTTAAGTTTAATCGCCCTCTGTCTACCTTTTTTGGCTAAGGACCGCGAGTTTTTAATGGTCGCACTGTTAATCTAAAAACTATTTTTTGGGCTCGTTTCATCTAGATTCTAGCCGACAACTCCTTCATGCTACCAATTTTTCTGGCTTTCGGCTATGTCTACACGACTTTTCGTTTTTACTGTCTGGCTGCTCCTTTAATAACCCTATCTATTTTAATTCTGGCTAGCTATTTCAGTCAAATCCTGGTTCTAGTTCTGGTCAATGTCTTTCCAGCCCGTTGGATCAAAGAAATAATGAGGTTAGGTACTATTATAGCTTTTCACGTCCTCTATATAGTTGATCCTTAAAGGTATATTAATTATTTGATTTTTAATTTAATTAATTATAATATAATTTTGATTATACAGTTCGGGATTTATCTTAAAATTAGTTTAAACTGCTCTCTTTTTTAAAGGATGTGTGAGGATATCATCACTAAAATCAGGGTAAAGCGTTTTATTCAAGGCGATTTATTGGAACAAATTAATTTTCGAGATACTTACTTGCAACTGGCTGGAAAAATATTATAAAATTTCTTAGAATAAAAATTTTAAAAATGCTGTTTCAACTAGGAATATCCAACTAAAAATATTAGTTTAACGGGTAGGTTATTGATTATAAAACAACTTAAAAATTGAGCGGTAATTAAGTTATAAAGAATGGCTATACAACCCCTATTTTTAATATTTTTGTGGAAAGATAACCTTTCAACAGGTCATATCTTGTACGTTATCTAATTTAACTTATTTTCGTCAATACAGTAGAGTTAAAGAGTTAATAGCTAAATTAGGCGGTTATTAAGAATAATTTAAACCTTTCGAGCATGTTTTAACCCAATAGTAAAAAGACAAAAATAAAATTTACAGTTTATGTAAGTTGAAAATACTTTGTATAGCTAAAAGTAAAAAGTACAATGAACTTAGTTATGAATTGGATGGCTATCATCATAACTATAATCCTAATTTCGATATTATGCATTCTAGTCGTTGAGTTGGGAGGTAGTTATCCCCGTTTTGACGCGACTAATACTATCAAAGTCCTTATCAGTTACAACGAACTCATTTATATGGTTATTTTAAGTCTAGCCGGTTTAGCTATCGTTAGTCCTTCGATTTGGTTCATAATTAAATTTCTGAATATTAATCGTGAGGTTGGTCGCTGGGAATTTTTCAGTGCCGTCCTGGCCGCAGCTCTTTTAAACAGCGTGGCAGCTGTTTTGTTCTATCTTAATGATTCGACCGATGAAAAATGAACTTAAACTCTGCTGGAGGGAAAGGGGAAATGAAAGAATGAGCTGCGG
>LQAA01000138.1 GCA_001577715.1 Candidatus Adiutrix intracellularis
ATCTCGTAGCATCCGACTGTGCATTGTTGGTGAACCTGATTACACCAAAGTTGGTCCTATTATTCTGGCCCACTGGCATGGTGACGATCTGGCTCTTTTACCTATTATGCGTCATATTCCAGCCCATATTATGGTCAGTAAATCCCGCGATGGTGAATACCTTAGTCGAGCCTTCAAGGTTTTAGGCTATAACGTCGTTCGGGGCTCTTCGTCACGGGGTGGAGCCGAAGCTCTGCTGATAATGAAGAAATTACTGGATCAGGGACAGATTGTTACCTTCGCCGCTGACGGCCCACGGGGACCGCGCCTAGTGGCTAAACCTGGCCCGGCCTTCTTGTCTGCCAAAACCGCCTGCCCAATCTACCCCATAGGTGTAGCTATAGAGCGGTGTTATAACTTTAAGGCCACCTGGAATAAAACTAGATTACCTCTACCTCGAACCAGAGAAGTTATAGCCTTCGGTCCACCGCTTTTATTACCGCCGGAAGCCACCACTTGGCCAACACATAGGAAATGCCGTCTGGTCAGCACTGCCATAGCTGATGCCGTACGGAGAGCGGAAACGGAACTGGAACGCTGGCGCTCGCAATAAATTAACCGCAGCTCTTATACAGGGATATAGATTAACTTAATTATAAATTATAATTAAGTTAAGAAACTGAAAACAGAGGAGTGGATAGGTAACGTTCTCCGGTATCAGGCAAAAGAGCTACGATAACCTTGTCGGAATTTTCCAGACGCCTAGCTAGAGTCACGGCCGCAAATAGGGCGGCTCCAGAGGAAATACCAACTAAAAGACCTTCTGTTTCTGCGATTAAACGACCGGTAATAAAAGCGTTTTCATTACTGACTGTTAGAACTTCATCATAGATCTTAGTGTTTAAAGTCTCGGGTATGAAGCCAGCCCCAATCCCTTGAATTTTATGAGCTCCGGCTATGCCTTTGGTCAGAACCGGGGAATCTTCAGGTTCCACAGCTACGATTTTTATTCCTTTCTTCTGCTCTCTTAAATATTCGCCGGCTCCGCTGATGGTTCCGCCGGTGCCCACGCCAGAAACAAAAATATCTACCTGACCGTCAGTATCGTTCCAAATTTCTGGGCCGGTAGTAGCCTTATGAATGGCTGGGTTAGCCGGATTTATAAACTGCCCTGGCACATAAGAATTCTCCGTTTTTTTCGCTAGCTCCTCAGCTTTTTCAATAGCCCCTTTCATCCCCTTGGAGCCTTCGGTTAATACTAGTTTGGCCCCATAAGCCTTAAGGAGGTTACGCCGTTCAATACTCATGGTCTCTGGCATAGTTAAAATAATTTTATAACCCCTAGCCGCGGCCACTGAAGCTAGACCTATTCCCGTATTTCCACTGGTTGGTTCAATAATAACTGAATTTGGCTTAAGCTGACCTTTTTTTTCGGCTTCATCAAGCATGGACAAAGCGATACGGTCTTTAACGCTACCAGCGGGATTGAAGTATTCGAGTTTACCGATAATATCGGTTTTAATAATATTGCGAGCACTGAAC
>LQAA01000139.1 GCA_001577715.1 Candidatus Adiutrix intracellularis
TTAATAGTTTAGAAATATAACAATTAAGAATAACACCGTCTTTCCGTAAAATCAAGCTATTCAGGGTAGTGGTAGCTATTCTTATTTTAGCATATTTTGTATTAAGTTTATCGGAACATACTTGAATTTATGTTAAATTATATTCACGAGGTCTTTGAATAAATATATATTCTTACTACGTGAGAAGGCCGAAGAAGCGCCCGTTAAGCAAGTATTTCGGTTAAAATAATTATTTTTATATATCTAATATATGTTTGAATAACTATATCCGCCAGATGCTGGATTAATTTCCAACCACTCATTTTAACTCGGTAATTTTTAATATTATTTTTAACTTGCGTCTGATAGATATCCTGAAGCCCTTTAAATAATTAAACGACAGATTTTTAACTGCTCTGGATTAACCTCAGTAATTTAATTCTTATAAAATATATTAGTTTAAAGTATTTTTATATATTCTTGGGGACCGTTATTGTCACGCCAGGCTAAAATATAATTCTCCCCCTGGCCCCAGAAATTATAACCTCGTTGGACGGGGATAAGAAACAAGACTACAAATAAAAAGCCACTTTACGCTAGGTGAATAAGCAGACTTCAAAAGTCAAAAAATTGCGCTCTATCTTTTTAGAGTGACGACTTTTATACCTACTAGCCAAGTTATGAAAAAAATTGTCGCCTGAGTTCAACTTCATCTTTACTTGTATTCTTTCCACCTACAAAATTGTACAAGAGTATCTTTCTAACAAAGATAATATTAAGAGCTTGCTTAGATGCGCTGAAAGTTAGTGAACAATAGAAAATAAGATTTTTAATGGTTCAAAAAATAACGGTTATACTCTGGAATATAATTTCAAACATAAGAAAGAAACTCTCGCTGCACTTTTAGTAGTATTTATTTTGTTAGCCTTCACCATGCGCAACGATTATTGGTTAATCAAAATACTATGGTAGAAAGCATAAATTAGCTCCAGTGCAAAAACTCAGCCGGATATGCCCCCCCGCAAAATTATATCTATTTAGAAAATAAGAATACATCCGAGACTCATCTACTAACGAGAGAGGTATGACAGCCTTTAC
>LQAA01000140.1 GCA_001577715.1 Candidatus Adiutrix intracellularis
TTGCTTCATAAATATCCACTAAAAGCTTAAATGATCACTATTAAGTATAGCAAAAAATATAGAGTCTGACAAGGTGGACGAAGACTTTCGGCTTCGGGCTTAAAATGACGAGCAGGGAATTTTAACTCGGTTTACAAAGGCGAACAATTGAAGTAAAATAAATCTGCTCTGGTGGTTCTGGTCTGGGGAGGGGGGGATAATTTTTAAAAATATCTTCTAGGATTCTGACTTATTATAAGTTTCTAAACTAGGCGGCCGGGCGACTGGTGCTGTTGCAGTGTGATTCGTTGTATCCTGTCCCGTCGGAAGTGATCTTTTTGGTTGTTCTAGCCCGCTGGTTAGCCAGTAGTTGGATGGTAGGTTATTTAACCATATTTTGGGGTTGAGTGCGGCCCGGGCGGCGTCAGCTCTGGGAGAGGATGTACTTAAATTTTATAACTAGTCAGAATTTATCTGATGGTGACGATGCTATTTTTTGCCGGGCTGGAGAAATTTCGCTGTATGGCTGAATTTAATGAGCAGTTTGGTGTTCTGTGCGGCGGCTATTTAAATATCCTTATCCGCTGAACTGGTGTGATCTCTTCTATATTGGGTTTTCTGGTTGTGCGAAGTTTGCTGATTGGAATGAAACTTACCGGATCCGAATCTAATTCTGGAATGCTTAGCGTATCTGGCTGCCAACTTACTTGTGATTAGAAGCCGGCACTGTCTCAGTTTTCACTGGGGGTGGGGTCCGGTGGAAGCTAATTTTATCGCCGTTTTTTTTGAACACTGTTAGCTTTAACCTGGAGTCAGTCACTTAGTTTCGTTTGGGCTGGTTGCTTTGTTTTTGGCTTTTTGGACCGGTCGCTGTCTGCTGCCATATGGAAGCAGCCTTTAATTTTAACCGTTGTCACTATTGTAGGCCTATAGCGGTGGGCAATTATAACTATTATCTCATTAGCTTCTATGAGTATGTAATTAAGCAGGGGTTTATGCGGGAATATTTGGCTAAATTCGGACTGAAGCTGGTTTTAGAGTTGGTCTACATTTAGATAATGATACATAACTAGCAATTGAATTTGAGTACTTATTTCGAAGAGCTGCCCTTGAAGAGGGCGGTTAAGGTGTATTTATTCCGGCTGTAACGGCCGACGGCTATCGCTAGGGATTATAGTTCGTTAACGTTTACGTCCCCCCCCCCCTGGGGGGGGTTGAAGAAGAATTGGCGTTTCTGACTCGGTTTACTGCGAGTGGGGGGGGAGCTATCGCCGGTAGTATTAATTATTGTTGAATACTATTAAGATTTACGTTAACTAAAATGGATTCAGGGCCGGCTGGCCAAAATGTTGAAATAAACTTAGACTATTTTATAATTTAAAAGTAGGTGACGGTATGACTAGACCCAATTCAGCTTCGTCCGGATTATTAAATAACCCTATGGCTCGGTTAACATGAAAAATACTTTTAACGTTTCGCTGGCGGTGGGCACCGCCCGCTTTAACTAAAGTACGGGCCATTTTGTCTTCAAGACCAGGTCCTTCATTTGGGACATTAACTAGGCCACGGGTCTAGTATGGGTTGAGTTTTAGTGCTATTGCAGTCGACTTCGCCCGTGCGATCTCTTGGCCTACTGGATTAGTGCTTATATCACGGTGTTGGTCAGGAGTTTGTTTGGAACTAAAGCTGACATCTTAATTATTATTAGATAAGAAAATGTGGATATTGATATAGAATTTGATTTATTGGTAGTTAAAAAATTTTTGGAATGTGTTTTGGAGTAGAGTTGGGACCTTAGATTTGAGAAAGTGGTTTTATAAACAGCTATTGTCGGTTCTTTATTTTTTTTGTCTGCTTGTCACTCTGGCTA